>JBKEAM010000087.1:0-16987 GCA_047972265.1 Oscillospiraceae bacterium
GGAAGATGCACTGGCAGAATTGGAGGGCAGCACCCATGCATGAAAATAAGGCAATTCGCGCCGCATACGGCGAAACCCTGGTTGAACTGGGGCACAAAAACGAAAAAGTTGTGGTTTTAGATGCAAACCTTGCACACGCCACCATGACCCTTGGCTTTTCGCAGGCATTTCCCAACCGCTTTTTTAACATGGGCATTGCAGAATCAAACATGGTTTCTGTAGCTGCCGGTCTTTCTACCATGGGCTACGTACCCTTTTGCAGCACCTTTGCTATTTTTGGTGCTGGCCGCGCTTACGAGCAGGTTCGCAACAGCGTTGCCTATCCTCATTTTAATGTAAAACTGGCCATGACCCACGCCGGCATTACCCTTGGCGAAGATGGCGGCAGCCATCAGGCCATTGAGGATATTGCGCTGATGCGTGTTATCCCCAGCATGACAGTGATTGTACCCTGCGACGCAGAAGAAACGGTACGCGCGGTGCACGCCGCAGCCGAAATGGACGGCCCCGTTTACCTGCGTCTTGCCCGGCCTGAAACCCCTGTATTTACCAAGGGTATGCCCTTTGAAATCGGCAAAACCAACGTAGTGCGCGACGGCACAGACATTGTGTTGTTTGCCTGCGGCATTATGGTTTCTACAGCATTAGAATGTGCCGCAGCCCTGCAAAACAACGGTGTAAATGCCGCCGTAGTAAATGTGCATACCATTAAACCTATAGACCGCGAAAGCATTTTGCACTGGGCAAACAAATGTAAAAAGGTAGTTACTATTGAAGAACACAGCACCATTGGCGGCCTTGGCGATGCCGTGGCCGACGTATTGATTGGAAATGGCAGCTTCAATTTTTGCAAAATTGGCGTACAAGACCGCTTTGGCCAGTCGGGTAAACCGGCAGACCTTTTGCGCGAATATGGCCTAGACACCACCGGTGTACTGGCCCAAATACACAGCATTTTATAAAAAGGAGCATTTTAGCAATGAGAATCGCACTGATTAACGAAAACAGCCAAGCACCTAAAAACGAACTGATTTGCAGTGTTTTAAAAAAGGTTACCGAGCCTATGGGCCATACGGTAGACAACTACGGCATGTACAGCGCCGAAGATAAAGAGTGGCTTACTTATGTGCAAAACGGCATTTTGGCTGCTGTTGTTTTAAACAGCGGCGCTGCCGACTATGTAATTACCGGCTGCGGCACCGGCGAGGGCGCCATGCTGGCACTTAACAGCTTTCCCGGCGTAATTTGCGGCCATGTTGTAGACCCCAGCGACGGGTACATGTTTGCACAAATTAACGATGGCAACGCTATCTCTATGCCTTTTGCCAAAGGATTTGGCTGGGGAGCAGACTGCAACCTGGAATATGTGTTTGAAAAACTGTTTGGCTTTGAAAGCGGCCAGGGTTACCCGCCCGAAAAACGCGAAGTAGAACGCCAAAACAAAAAGATTTTGGATACAGTACGCGCGCATACCCTTAAAGACATTGTTACCTGCCTTAAAGGGATAGACCCCGAGCTGGTAAAGGGCGCTTTGGGCGGCAAACATTTTAAAGAACTGTTTTATGCCAACGCCAAAGACCAAGCCGTTATCGATTATGTTGAGAGCGTAGTGGGCCGGTAAAAGAATAAAACAAAAAAAGAGAATGGCTTTTTGCCATTCTCTTTTAAGAAAGTTGGTATATACAATGTCTAAGGGCGTTATATTGGTAGGCGAACCAATGGGCCTGTTTATTGCACAAAACGAGGGACCTTTGGATCAGGCCTCTGCTTACTCTATGGCTGTGGCCGGGGCCGAATTTAACGTTGCGGTAGGCCTTGCACGGTTACAGCACCATGTTACCTACCTTACAAAACTGGGAGACGACCCGTTTGGCAAACGCATTGCCCGCGTATTAGAGCAAAACAACATTGGCAACGAGTTTGTAAGCTATTCGGGCACACGCTTTACCGGCTTTATGCTAAAAAGCAAAGTAAGCACAGGTGACCCCGAAATTTTCTACTTCCGCAAAAACTCGGCGGCCTCTACCCTTTCGGTTGCAGATGTTGAAGCGTTGGATTTTTCAAACTACAGCTATCTGCATCTTACGGGCATCCTGCCCACTCTCACCCCTTCTACCCGAGAAGCTGCCTTTGCTCTGGTAGAAAAGGCTAAAAAAAGCGGCCTCACTGTTTCGTTCGACCCCAACCTTCGCCCCCAATTGTGGGAAAACCGCGAAACCATGATAGAGGTAATTAACCGGCTTGCCTCAAAGGCCGATATTGCTTTTCCCGGCGTTGCCGAGGGCGAAATTTTGTGCGGCAGCCGTGATGTGGATGCCATCAGCGATTTTTACCTAAACTTGGGTGCGGGCACTGTTATTACCAAGGTAGGGGCCGATGGCGCCTATGTTGCCACCAAGCAAAATCGCCAACTTATACCCGGCTTTGTGGTAGAGAAAATAGTGGATACCGTAGGCGCAGGCGACGGATTTGCCGCAGGCGTATTAAGCGCCCTGTTAGAGGAGCACAGCCTGTCCGAGGCCGTGCAGCGTGGAAACGCCGTAGGAGCCATGCAGCTTATGAGTGCAGGCGATAACGAGGGTCTGCCCAGTCGCGAGCAATTGGCCTCTTTTATGAAGGTAGAATCGATATAAGCGTTGCTGCTTACAAGAAAGGATTTTGAACCATGGGCGAAAGTATAAAAAAAATAAGCGACTTTGGCATTTTGCCTTTGCTTGTTTTAGATGATGTAAACAAAGCTGTTCCCCTTGCAAAAGCATTGGCAAAGGGGGGCATTCCGGTAGCCGAGGTTACTTTTAGAACCGACGCTGCGGTAGATTCTATCCGTGCCATTGCACAGCAGGTACCCGAGGTTGTTGTTGGCGCAGGCACTGTACACACTGTTCAGCAGGCAAAGCAGGCCGTTGAGGCAGGCGCACAGTTTATTGTTACACCCGGCCTTATCCCAGACGTTATCCGCTGGTGTGTAGAGCAAGGGGTAGAGATTGTTCCCGGTGTGGTTTCTCCCGCTGATATAGAGGTTGCCATGGGTTTTGGGCTGGAGGTATGCAAGTTTTTCCCGGCCGAGGCATACGGCGGGGTTAAAACTCTTAAAGCATTGGCAGGCCCCTACGCCTCTATCCGCTTCGTGCCCACCGGCGGCGTTTCTGCCGACAATATGCTGGATTACCTCTCTTTGCCAAACGTAGCAGCGGTAGGCGGCAGCTTTGTACTGCCGGATGAACTTGTAAACGCCCAAAACTGGGAATCTATCAGCGAATTGTGCCAGTCCATCATACAAAAAATGCTGGGCTTTACACTGGCGCATGTTGGCATTAACACCAAAGACGCCGATGACGCGCACAATGTTGCACATCGTTTAAGCCAGCTTTTCTTCCAGCCGGTAAAAGAGTTCCCCGGTGCATACTTTGCAGGCGACCTTGCTGAAGTAATTAAGGGCAAATACCTTGGCGCTATGGGGCATATTGGGGTAAACTCGCGCGATATAGACCGCGCCGTTGCTTATTTTAACCGCATTGGTGTTCCGTTTGATACCGATAGTGCCGTTTATAACGACAAGGGCAAACTGGCAGCCATTTACTTTAAAGAGGAAATTGGCGGCTTTGCCGTTCATCTTCGCCGCCAATAATTCCATTCTATTGCTTTTTTTACCATTGCTTTATCTATATACGGGAGCCACTTCTAAAGTGCTCCCGTATTTTTTACACAAAAAAAGGCCCTGCCAAAAGTTTACTGGCAGGGCCTTGCTTATTTAACTAAGCTAAATTTTACCAAAAGGTAAAATCTTATTTCTGGCGAGCAAAAATCATTTTTACGCCACTAAAGTCCATGGTCATTTCTTCGCCATTAACTTCCAGTGTCATCTCTGTGCCGTTTTCGTTCAGAGTAACAACACCGTCTTTATACTCGTATTTGATAGAGCCGCTGGTAACGCCACCACTGGTAACAGAAACCTTGCCGCCCTTGAACTCAAAAGTAAAGTCCATGATGGAGCCCATGCCCATCTCGTCCATCTCGTCTACAGAGATGCTCTGGCCCATAGCCTCTACCCCAGTAAGAGTCCATTTGCCTTCAACTTCTTTGCTTCCGCCGCCACATGCTACCAACAAAAGCAGCATTAAAACGGACAGAGAAACTGCCACTGATTTTACAACATTTTTCATTTTGTCTGTTCTCCTCTTAATTTTGATATTTGTACGCCAAAAAACGTCATAAGTGTAATTTTATCATATCTACGTTAAAAAAACAAGAAATAGCGTTTATAAATTAATTTATACAATTCCATCCTCTCTGCGCCAAATTTTAAATGAGATTTTGCTTAAAAATCCCATTTTCTTGCTTTTGGTTATTCGCCAATGTCTGCCCGCGCCACTATACAATGCACAAAATAAAAAAGATGCCACCATCTCTGGCGGCATCTTTTTATATGCATATACACTTTTATTTATCCCTTGCATGGCCGCTGCAAAATTACTTTCCCAGCTTTTGCTGCAAAGCTTCCTGTATAATTTGCAGGGTGCGTATCCTTCCAAACTGCTTACTTTGGGTTGGCACTATATGCCAGGGGGCGTTTGTGGTACTGGTAAGGCGCAGCATGTCATTTACCACTATCTCGTATTCATCCCACTTTTCGCGGTTGCGCCAATCTTCATCGGTAATCTTCCAGTTCTTTTCGGGTGTATTTTGCCTATCCTCAAACCGCCGCAGTTGCTCGTCCTTATCTATCTGCAACCAAAATTTAAGCACTACCGCTCCCCACTGGGTAAGCTGCTCTTCAAACTCGTTTATTTCTCGGTAGGCGCGCTGCCACTCGGGCCCTGTGGCAAAGTTTTCCACCCGCTCTACCATCACCCGCCCATACCAAGACCTGTCAAAAATTGTAAAATGCCCATCGTGCTGCAAGTTTTGCCAAAAGCGCCAGAGGTACTGCCTGTTTTTTTCGGACGGCAGGGGCGAGGCCACCGGCACCACATCATATCCGCGCGGGTCCAGCGCAGACACCACCCGGCGTATTGTTCCGCCCTTGCCTGCGGCATCCCAGCCCTCAAAAGCAAGCACCACGGGTATTTTGGCACGGTATACCTCATTGTGCAGTTCTCTCAAGCTCTCCTGTAATTCCTTTAATTGTATACGGTAGTCTTGCTCTTGCACCTGCTGGCTTAACACAATTTCTTTTAAGGCTGGCATTGCACGCAGGCTAAACAGGCCGGCCTCCAGCTTTGGTTTTTTAGCCGGGCTTTTTTTGGCCTTTGCCTTATTTGCCAGTGCTGCCTCAAGCCCCGCCACCAGTATTGTAAATACCTCCAACTGTACCGCCTTGCGGTATTTTGCATCAATAATGTGCCAAGGCGCCCCCAATGTATTGGTTTCATTCAGCATTGTATCAAACGCTTTTTGCGCTTTGCCGTAGTTATCGTTCTGCCGCTGGTCACCCTTATCCACCCGCCACGCCGTTGCGTGGCTATCCAGCAGGGCATCCATCCTCTTTTTTTGTTCTTTTTTATCTATATGTAAAAAGAATTTAAAAATCTGGTAGCCTGCGTCGGCCAATTGCCTCTCATAAATATTTACCGCCTGTATCTTCTCTTCGGCGCTGGTTTCTTTTTTATCCATTAATGCCGCGTAAATTTCGGGATACCAGCTTCTGTCGTACATCGCAAACAAACCCGCCTGCGGTATACTGTTCCAGTGCCTCCACAAAAACGGCATCCTCTTTTCTTCTTCCGAGGGCTGTAGGGTACTTTTTGCCGAAAAATTGCGGGGGTCAAGCGTTAAAATAACCTCACGCAAAATCTCGCCTTTGCCAGAGGCGCTCCACCCCTCAAACAAAACCACAACAGGCACACCGGCCTGCTTTATCTCGTGCTGCAGCACCGAAAGCCTCTCTTTTAATCCGTTCAGCTTTTCTTTTACTTGCTGCTTATCTGGTTTTTCAAGTTTTTGCAAAGTATCCAGCATACAATAATCTCCTTCCGGCATTATCATTGTTTTTACTCATATTTGTTTTACACTTATCTTTGCTAAACCGTTATATATGTTTGCTTTATTGTACCATATCCTTATCATATGCATACTATTTTTTTGTATCCGGCCTGCTTTGCCCTTTTTGTTTTTTCAATACTTATTTTCTTTTTCTCAATTATTTTAAAAAAATAGCTTATCTATGTTTATTCGTCTTCACATCTATTGTAAAATTTAAAAAATGTACTCCATTTATAAATAATGCGGGGGTTTTTTGTTTTTGGCTCGTCTTATATTATAGAGGCATAATTTTGCCCCTCTTTTTATCTCCCGCAAAGCTGCTTGTGTATTATATGCCTGCAAGGAGGACTGCCCACAATGACGGTGCGAGAACAAACCCAAGGTATAGAACGCCAAACGCTGACTGCTTACGCTGCATTTAGCGATGCAACCCAAGGCCGCATGCGCCCCGAAGAAGAGTGTCAGCTGCGCACGCCGTTTCAGCGAGACAGAGACCGCATTATTCATTGCAAGGCATTTCGCCGGTTAAAGCAAAAAACACAGGTGTTTTTATCCCCCGAGGGGGATCATTACCGTACTCGCCTTACCCATACGCTAGAGGTAAGCCAAATTGCCCGCACTGTGGCACGCGCTATGCGCCTAAACGAGGACCTTACCGAGGCCATAGCCCTTGGGCACGACCTTGGACATACCCCTTTTGGGCATGCAGGCGAACGCGCCCTAAACAGCCTTATTCCAAACGGCTTTAGACATTACGAGCAAAGCGTACGTGTTGTAGATTTTTTAGAAAAAGATCACACCGGCCTTAACCTTACCTGGGAGGTACGGGATGGCATGCTACACCACACGGGCGGCGCTTTGGCCGCTACCCTAGAAGGCCAGCTGATACGCTATGCAGACCGTATTGCTTATGTAAACCACGATATAGAGGATGCTATTTCGGCCGGCGTGTTGGACGCTAAAGACCTGCCCAGTGCCCCTGTTGCCGTTTTGGGCAGTACCAAATCCGCACGCATCACCACCCTTATTCACTCACTCGTGCATCACTCGGGTTCGCAGGGGCTTGCCATGCAGCCGGAGATACAGGCCGCCTTTGATGAACTGCGCCGCTTTATGTACTCTACCGTTTATGTAGACCCCATAGCCAAAGCCGAAGAAAGTAAGGTAGAAGGCCTGCTTGCAGAGCTATACCACTTATTTGTTAAAGAGCCCGACCGCATGCCTGCCTTTTACCTGCAAATTGCAGAAACCGAGGGCGTAGACCGTGCTGTAGGCGATTATATAAGCGGCATGAGCGACGATTTTGCGGTGCGTACTTTTAAAGATTTGTTTATCCCGCAAAAATGGGGCTCTTAACGCAGCTTCGTTTTGTTGGGCATCACCCATAAAAATTTAGATTTTGCACTCATAATCCTGTTTGTATCGTTCTATATCTAAAGCCCCTTTTAAAACAGATTTATTTATTAACTGTATATTTGTAAATGGCGTTTTTACTGCCCTGCTGGGTAAAAACGTCCTTTTAATCCAAAGCTGGTAGTAAGGAGGTGCCGCGTATGGCTATACCACAAGAATATATCGCCGAGCTTTCGCGGCGCATAGACATTACCGAGCTGATTGGCAGCTTTGTTCAGCTTAAGCGTGCAGGACGCTTAGAGCGCGGCCTTTGCCCTTTTCATAACGAAAAAAGCCCCTCTTTTTACGTTTATCCAGACACCGCCAGCTTTTACTGCTTTGGGTGCGGCGCAGGCGGCGACGCCATCACCTTTGTAAAAAATATCCAAAATTTAGATTACTCTGAAGCCGTGCGTTTTTTAGCCGCCCGCGTGGGTATGCCTATGCCGGAGGAAGACGACGAAACCTCTAAAATACGGGGCCGTACGCTGGCTATAAACCGCGAAGCCGCTCGTTTTTTTGCCACCTGCCTTAACAGCGAAACAGGCGGAAAAGCGCGTGCTTACCTGCGGGGTCGTGGACTGAGCGATTCTATCATCCGTCGCTTTGGGCTGGGGTATGCCCCCGATGAATACGGTGCCGCATTAAACCATTTAAAACGGCAGGGCTTTACCGAGCAGGAAATTTTAACCGCGGGCATCTGTAAAAAAGGGCAGCGCGGGCCCTACGATGCCTTTCGCGGCAGGGCTATGTTCCCCATTATAGATTTACGGGGCAACGTCATCGCTTTTGGCGGGCGGGCCATGGCCGATGGGCAGGGTCCCAAATACCTTAATAGTTCCGACACGCCTGTGTTTAAAAAAAGCCGCAACCTGTTTGCCCTGCAAATTGCAAATAAGGCTCCTTCTCGCCGGTACATTTTAGCAGAGGGCTATATGGATGTTATCAGCCTGCACCAAGCCGGGTTTTCTACCGCTGTTGCCACCTTAGGCACCGCTATTACAGCCGAACAGGCCAAGCTGCTTAGCGATTACGCCGACGAACTGGTAATTTGCTACGATGCCGATGAAGCGGGCCAAAAGGCCACGGCGCGCGCCATTGCTATTTTAAAAGAAACCCCCTTACGGGTAAGTGTCCTTACCGTACCGGACGCAAAAGACCCGGATGAGTTTATACGCAAATATGGGGCAGAGAGGTTTGCCACCCTGCTGGATGGGTCTAAAAACACCATAGAATACGCCCTGTTTAAGGCCAAAGAAAAACAAGAGCTAAACAGTCCCGAGGCGCAATCTACTTACCTGCGTGCCGCACTGGATGTGTTGGCTGCAAACGCCACCCCCACCGAGCAGGACATTTACGCCGGGCGCCTTGCCGAAGAAACAGGTGTGTCCAAATCCGCTATTCTTACCCAGCTGGAAACAGTTGTGCGGCTGCGGCGTAAGCGAAACGCCGCCGAGCGTGAAAAACGCCGCCGCGAAGAGGGTATGGCCGCCTCCATCAATCTGCCGCCGGGCAGCGGCGGCTCCCGCGCATTGGATGTTGCCTTTGCAGAGCAGCAATTGATGGCTGCCGCGCTTAAAAACCCGCAGCATACGCTTGCGCAAATAAAAGATGCCGTGCAGCCAGCACAGTTTCTTTCGCCCGAAATGAGCGAAACCTATACCGCCCTGCTAACAATGCAGGCCGATGGCGAACTGATTGATTTTACCACTCTTGCTTCGCATCTTTCCGAGCGTGCCACCACTCTTATGGGGCGTATACTGGCACAAAACTACGATACCGGCTTTACCGACGCAGACCTGCAAATGTTTATCGAGCGCATTTTGCAAACCAGCAATAACCCCGCCAATACTGCGGGCATGGATGCGTCTGAATATGCTTCTTATTTCGATTCTTTGCGCAAATCTAAAGGCGTAGCAGAACCCGAAAACGACTCTTAGGCAAGTTTACGTTGTATCATTTAAAACAGAAGGAGAATTTGAATGGCAGACAAAAAGGCACTCATTAGGGAATTGGTGGAAACCGGCAAAAAGAACGGCAAGGTAAGCACCAAAGATATTAATGATGTTTTGGAGGACATTGGCTTTGATGTAGAGCAGGTAGACAAGCTGTACGAAATGCTGGATGCCCAAAATATCGAAATTGTGGATGAGCCTGATCCCGATTCGGACAAAGCCCCCCTTACCGAAGACTCGGTAGACCGGTTCGAAAGCGAGCTTTCTGCCGAGGGCGTTTCTATCGATGACCCCGTAAAGGTATATTTAAAAGAAATTGGCCGCGTGCCTTTGCTTTCCAGCGAGGACGAGGTACAATTGGCCATTCAAATACAAAATGGCGGCCCGCAGGGCGATATTGCAAAGCGCCGCCTGTCAGAGGCAAACCTTCGTTTGGTTGTTTCGATTGCCAAGCGATATGTAGGCCGCGGCATGCAATTTTTAGATTTGATACAGGAAGGCAACCTTGGCCTTATTAAAGCGGTAGAAAAGTTTGACTATACAAAGGGCTTTAAATTTTCTACCTACGCAACATGGTGGATACGCCAGGCTATTACCCGCGCCATTGCAGACCAAGCCCGTACCATCCGTATCCCTGTACATATGGTAGAAACCATTAACAAGGTTAAAAAGGTATCCAGCCAGCTTTTGCACCGCAACGGGCACGAAGCCACTGCCGACGAAATTGCGGATGAGCTGGGTATGCCGGTAGAAAAAGTACGCGAAATTATGCGCGTTGCCCAAGAGCCGGTTAGCCTCGAAACCCCCATTGGCGAAGAAGAAGACAGCCACCTGGGTGATTTTATCCCGGACGAAGATGCCCCTGTGCCTGCCGAAGCCGCCAGCCATACCCTGCTAAAAGAGCAGCTTTCCCAGGTTTTAAAAACCCTTACCCTGCGCGAAGAAAACGTGTTGCGCCTGCGCTTTGGGCTGGAGGATGGCCGCCCCCGCACACTAGAGGAGGTTGGCAAAGAGTTTCAGGTTACGCGCGAACGTATCCGCCAGATAGAGGCAAAAGCCCTGCGCAAACTGCGCCACCCCAGCCGCAGCAAAAAACTACGCGACTTTTTGGATTGATTTTTTACGCATCACTTTACAAAACCATTCTACCCTTTACCACTGGGTGGGTGTTTTTGTTTGTTATATAAATCTTTTTTTATATAGTATTGGTTTTATTCTTGCCATATAGTGTGCTATACTATTATATATTTCGTATCTATACAAAATACGGATAGTATGTAAGGGGAAATTGATAAATATGCGGCTAAAAGCAAAGGGGCTTGCGGCGTTCCTTTTGGTTTTTTGTATGGCTTTTACAGCATGCAGCGCGCCCGCTGTAACCATGCAGCAAAGTTCTTCGGTTGCAAGTTCAGCTCCTCAGCAAAATGCTCCTTTCTCTACCATCTACTCTATTCCTTTGTCCTCTTCGCAATATTCTTTAAGAGCTTTTGTAACAGCAGATGGAAAAGAAATAATGCGCATCAGCAACAAGTATCTCTATACATTAGATGACGAAATCACAAAACAACCCCTTGCCATAATGGAGTATGAAGTAGACGACGAATATGTTGAAGGGAACGATGAATACTACGAACCTTCTACTAGAGTACGGCTGTTTTCTTTAGATGGAACCCTTCTGCGCGACTGGGAGGATGGTTTTTATTATCAGGCTTTTGGCCGCTACATTTGGTATACTAACTTTAGTCCTCGAAATATGGACTGGAGCGAAGGCCCTGGTGCCGGATATGATGATGTCTCTGAATTGATTGACATGTATACAGGAGAAGTAAAAGCCAGTTTTTTGGGTCTTTTAATTTTTTACTGGCAAAATGGCTCCCCATATATTATAAAATATGGCGTTGATATGACTGTTCAAAGCATTATGGATTCAAATTTTAATCTTGTCACCGATCTTTCTGCTTCTCCTTACGAAAGATTATGGTTCCAGAACGGCTATTTTCTCGCTTCTCTTCCCAATGCTGGTGGATCACACTATATTCTTGACAATTCGCTTACTCCCATTTTTCCAGACGCTTTTATGGGCTCTTCCCCTTGCGGCGATGGTTTTTTAGAAGCGACCATCGAAAAAGATGGTAAAAGAACAGAAGTAATTTTAGATATCCACAATGCAAAAAGTATTCCCTCAGAATCTGTTCTTACAGATAAGCAATCTCTTATATACTTCAATAACAACATAATGTTTATCTATGATTCTTCAATTGACATTTATCAGTTGTATAAAGCGGATGGTACTTTATTGGCATCTGATTTTAGTGATTTTGAAGCACCTTCTTTTTATGGCACCGATTCTCCCCCACACTCGTATTTATATCTTGTAAAAGATAATACCCTATATGCTGTAGGTGAAAACGGAGAATTTGCTTATACTTGTTCTTTTCCTGTTGAATCTATCCAATTTGTAGAGTTTCCTTCTTCAAATTCGGACAATGAACGCCTGATTGTTGATTTGCCATCGGGTAATGTCACTTTATTAAGCGATACTCTTCAACCTATTCTTCCTAATGCCGAATATGCCGATGTTGATGTATTGTCCTGCGGGTATATTGCTGTCAAAGATATTAACACGGGGTTATACAATATTTTTTCTTCTACCGGTCGCCTTTTAATAAAAGATTTAGATAAGTATTATTCCGACTACACAATGACCAACCCCGGCCGCATTATTGGCATCAAGGATAACACTGTCATCCTTATGGATGAAGGCGGAAACTGGATTTGGCACGATACTTACACTTAAACCCTATTTACCTATAAAAATATTGATGGAGGTGCCTGTATGTCACCAGAAACTGAGCACAAAAAAAGGGATAATATTATTTTAGTGGCCGCCGGCGGCCTGCGTGCGGATGCCTTGGCACATTTGGGCAACCCTGCGGCAGTAACCCCCCATTTGGATGAACTCGCACAGGAAGGTATCTCTTTTTCCAACGCCTATTGTCAATCTACCGAGGCTGCCCCCTCATGCATCAGCCTGCTTTCGGGTTTGTATCCCCACAGCGCAGGGCACCGCACCGCAACCTCGCTGCAGCGCCCAGACGAACCCAATATTCTTAAAGCCATGAAAGATAACGGATACGAGGTAATTTGGATTGGGATGAACGATTTTTTGCCGCCCAATGTATCCAAAACACCCTATTGCCACGAGTATCATAGCGGCAGCGCCCCTTTAACTTCGCCGCCGCAGTACACGCCCGCCCAGCAAATGCAGCCTGTTCCTCCATACTCCTTTTATGGCGGACAGCAGGATAGCGAATCTGCCCCAAACAGTTACGATTGGAACTGCCTGCAGGCGGCACTTGCCTTTATAAAAGAAAAAAGCGAAATGCCGGGAGAATCCCCCTTCTTTTTATATCTCTCTTTACGGGGTGCCAGCCCTCCGTATATCTGTGAGGATCCCTGGTATAGCAGCATAGATCAATCTCTTTTGCCCAGCCGGCGCCCCAACATCGAAAGCCTGTCGGACAAGGCTGCTGTTTTGGACGACATACGCGAAAAACAAAACCTGATGGAGTGGGGCGACCCCCAGTTTGACGAATTGCGTGCTACCTACCTAGCCCGCGTTTCTCGGCTGGACAGCCAGATTGGCGAACTGTGTGCAGAACTTAAAGGCTGCAATTTATTTGAGGACACCAACCTGCTTATTACAAGCCCCTATGGAGATTATGCGGGCGATTACGGCCTAGTAGAAAAGGCCGACAACTGCTTTGAAGATCCCCTGTGCCGCGTGCCTCTTATCGTTAAACCAGCCGAGCGCCACATTTGCAGCGCCCGCATCACCCCTGCTCTTTCCGAGCTGATTGATATTCCTGCAACACTTGCAGATATGGCCGGGTTCTCTTTAGGGTATATACAGCATGGCCTTTCACTTTTGCCTGCGGTTGCCGGCAGTGACGCATACCGTGGCACCGCATTTTGTGAGGGCGGCCGCTTAAAGGGCGAGGCTCTGCCTCCGGTATGCCCTGTGCACTCTCCTTATTGGCCCCGTTTTAGCGCGCAAGCTTCCGAAAACGGTCAAAACAACAAAGCTTGCATGATACGTGTAGGCAATCTTAAATATATTATGCGTATGGATGATAAAGAGGAACTATACGACTTAGAGGCAGACCCCGGCGAAATTAAAAACCTGATACAGGATGCTTCTTATTCTTTAGATTTATTAGAGCTGCGCGGCCATCTATTATACTTTATGGTACAAACCAGTGGTTTCATTTCTCCCCTTATCTAAACCAGATGGCGCCCTATAAATAATTTTAAATTTAAACGGCAATAAAATACAAATACGCAAAAGCCCTCCGGTTTAAAGCCGGAGGGCTTTTGCATCTATCAACACTCTTTTTTCTTTCGGTAATGTTTAGGTAAACTGGCAGGCATTACAGTTTTTTGCTTGCTTTTGCCTCTTTCATACGCTGCTCGTGGCTTAGGGTCTTTTTGCGTATCCGCAAGTTTTTGGGTGTAACCTCTACCAGTTCATCCGGGCGGATAAACTCAAGGCACTCCTCTAGGCTCATTTTGGTTACCGGCACCAAACGCAGGGCATCATCACTGCCCGAAGCACGGGTATTGGTAAGGTGCTTTGTTTTGCATACGTTTACCACAATATCTTCCGACTTAGGCGAAACGCCAACCACCATGCCACCATATACCTTGTCGCCCGGTACAGCAAACAAACGGCCGCGGTCTTGCGCGTTGTACAAACCATACGCTACAGCGTCTCCTGTTTCGCTAGAAACAAGGCTGCCAGTGCTGCGGCCGGACAGCTCGCCACGGTATACGTCATACCCATCAAAAATGGTGTTCAAAATACCCTCGCCATGGGTATCAGTTAAAAATTCACTGCGGTATCCAAACAACCCACGAGAGGGAATGCGGTATTCCACACGCATACGGGAGCCAAGCGGTGCCATCTGTACCAATTCGCCCTTACGGGAACCAAGCTTTTGCATTACGCTACCCTGGTATTCTGTGGGCACGTCAATTACCACATGCTCCATAGGCTCCATGGTAACGCCGTCCTCTTCGTGCATCAATACGCGCGGGGGCGATACCTGAAACTCAAAGCCTTCGCGGCGCATAGTTTCTATCAAAATAGAAAGATGCATTTCTCCACGGCCCGATACACGCAACGCATCGCTGTTGGCAGATTCTTCTACACGCAGGGCCACGTCCTTCAGCAGCTCTTTAAACAAGCGGTCGCGTATCTGGCGGCTGGTTACAAATTTGCCCTCACGCCCTGCAAAGGGAGAGTCGTTTACCGAAAAGGTCATTTCTACAGTGGGCTCATTTATCTTTAAAAACGGCATCGCCTCTACATTGGCCGGGTCGCACAGGGTGTTGCCAATATTAATGTCGGTAAGCCCCGAAAAAGAAACAATATCCCCCGCTTTGGCTTCCTCAATTGGGGTACGGCCTACGCCCTCAAAGCTATACACCGCTGTGGTACGTCCCTTTTGTTTTAAGGTTTCGTCGTGCCAATCACACACCACCACATCCATATTGGGGCGCAGCACGCCGTTTTCGATGCGGCCAATGCCAATACGGCCCACATATTCGTTATAGTCTATGCTAGAGCAAAGCATAGCCAAAGGCGCATCGGGGTTGCCTTCGGGCGGGCGCACATAGTTTAAAACGGTTTCAAACAAGGGTTCCAGTGTGGTACCCGGCTCGTCGGGAGAATAGCTTGCAGTCCCCTCACGGCCAGAGCAAAATACCATTGGAGAATCCAATTGCTCATCGGTAGCGCCCAAGTCCATCAAAAGCAAAAGAATTTCGTCAATTACTTCTTTAATGCGGGCATCGGGCCTATCTACCTTATTTACCACAATAACCAAAGAAAGGTCTTGCTGCAAAGCCTTTTGCAGTACAAAACGGGTTTGCGGCATACAGCCCTCGGCAGCGTCTACCAACAGCAAAACGCCGTTTACCATTTTTAGTACACGCTCTACCTCGCCGCCAAAGTCGGCGTGGCCGGGGGTATCTACAATATTTATCTTTACATCTTTATAGTAGCAGCAGGCATTTTTTGCCAAAATGCTAATGCCGCGCTCGCGCTCTATATCGCCCGAGTCCATCACGCGCTCGGCAACCTGCTGGTTTTCTCTAAAAGCGCCGCTTTGTTTTAATATTTGGTCTACCAACGTTGTTTTACCATGGTCTACGTGAGCAATAATTGCCACATTACGCAAATCGGTTCTCTGCATCTAAAAAATCCTTTCATTCTTGCGTCCATCCGCAAAAGCGGGCTAAAAAAAACGGCGCAGGCGCGCCGTCCCCGGATATACAACTGCCGAACTGCGGCAGCAAATAAATGTTGATAGTAAAAAAACAAAACCAACCTTCAAAACATTGCCGCTATACCTGTAAGCGCAATAAAAATCGCATCATACGAGCCATTGGATATTTTACCACGCTACGCTGCATCGGTCAAATAAAGTATTGATTACGGCTATATTTAAGGCATTTCTTAATTGGTTGCCTCTTTTACAGCCTTTTCTTACCCTGTTGTATATTCCCTAATTTTTTCCGCACTCACAATTATCCAGCGCCCATCATCTGCCGCTTTGGTAAAAGTATAGCGGTATTTCTCATCATTTTTTGTCATTTCTTCAAAGTTTTCGCTTGTCACAGCAACCCAATCAGAATTATCACCGTAGGTATAGTAACCATAAGGAAGCCCTTTGTAGTAAGGTCGATATAAAAATCCATTCACAAACTCTACAACCGCTGTGTCGCCTTCATTTTGTATGCTTGTAATTTGGGGAACATCCTCTCCCAAATAGCTGCCTTCTGGCACCCTAAGTATTAAAATATCCACTTCGGGATAATACCAAACGCCTTCCTCTTCATTTGTAAAAAAATGATCTTTATAGGTTTCATCCTGTATTGGGTAAGCGCCAAACATCTCTTCTAAATTTTTTTCTATATCGCTTGCATAGTAAATATCTTTTGCAGACTGATACTCTTCTTTTGCTTCTATATCAGACAAAAGCTTTGCTATAACGTGGTTGGGATATACCTCCAAATAAGATATAGATTGACCATCTTTTCCTATATATAAAGAGATTTTATTTGTTAAATATGTCCCCATTTCTATCAATTGCATATCACTGGTTTGCGCTATCCCCTTAAAATCGCTTAAATATACCTGGGCACCACCAATATCCAAAAATTCTCCAATTTGGTTGGAAAATCGCACAGCCTCTAGTGTTGGCACCACCATTTGCCACTCCACCCGCTCTTCATCCGTAAAAGAATAATACCCCTCATATATTTCGCCGGGCTCAAATCCAATTGTTTCCAGCCTCGTCTGGTCATACCCTGCATATTCATCCGGCACCTGCGATGTTTGCACCGCGCCAGAAGTGGCAGACTCTGCTTCACTTCCCATACGCACTTGGCCGCCGCCACAGCCAACCAGCAATAATAAACATAATACCGCCAAAAGTACTGTATATGTTTTTTTCATTGGTTTCCTCTCATTCCTCAACACGGTTCCTTGTTTTTTCTGCGCTCACAATTATCCAGCGTCCATCATCTGCCGCCTTGGTAAAAGTATAGCGGTATTTTTCATACCCTTTTGTTGTTTCTTCAAAATTTTCGGC
>JBKEAM010000101.1:0-10116 GCA_047972265.1 Oscillospiraceae bacterium
GCCGCCGCCTGTATGCTAAACCTGATGGAGAGCATGGCCAAAAACCCGCCCCAAAACGACGTATACTTTTTGTTTACCGATGGCGAAGAGGTAGGCCTTTTGGGCGCTGCCGATTTTGTGCGCACCCAGCCACAATATGCCAAGGAGGTAGACCTGCTGTTTAACTTTGAGGCACGCGGCAACGCGGGCGCGCTTGTAATGTTTGAAACCTCTGCTATGCTATTGTGCAGCAGTTTGCCGGGGCTGTGCCCCAGCCGGTTACCTTTTCGATTGCGACGGCTATTTACGACATGATGCCAAACGGCACCGATTTTTCGGAGTTTAAGGCCGCGGGCTACAAAGGCCTTAACTTTGCCATGATTGAGGGATCGGAGCATTACCACCAGCCAAGCGATAACCTTGAAAACCTAGATAAAAACACCATGTGGCAGTATTACCAAACCATGACTGCCCTTGGTACCCATTTTGGAAATACAAACCTAAAACAAATACAACACACGCAGGACGCCGTGTACTTTCCCCTACCGGTTGCAGGCATTGTAATGGTACCCGGATTGCTTGGCCGCATTTTAGGGTTTATACCCCTGCTGCTGGCACTGCTGCTTACCATACAAACCCTGCGCAATAAGCAACTGCGCCCCGCAAGGCGTGTGGTACGCATTATTGGGTTATTGGTACTTGGGTTGCTGCCCGCCGCTATAACTGTGTTTTTATTTGCCGCCAGCTATATGGTGTTTATACCTGCGCTGCTGTTTTTGCTTACAGACCTATGCTTTGGCGAGGGCAAAGGTTGGCGCAAGTGGGCCGGTATAGCCATGTTTTTATTGGCCCTGCTTATTACCGCCTTACTGTTTGCCCCCATGGCGTTTTTTTTTGCAGGCTGCGTTAATGCTATGGTATCTATCGCTTATTTTTGCATTGCTGCCGGCAATACCCGCTGTGTTGTATGCTATAAAAATAGTGCACAGGGTGTAAGACGCTGTTTTTTTAACCGCACTGTAATTCAACCTTTTTACATTTTATACGTTGTACTGTAAAAGCAAAGGCAAAGCAGCCAAAAAGCTGCCCCGCCTTTGCTTTTTTGTATTTTATCCGTGGGTCAAAAGCCCCGTATATGTTATAATTTGTGTACACACTTTACCCCAAAACACAGGCAGGAGCGGCGGATGCAGCAGGCAAACAGCGTGGTAGCACAAACAATTAAAGCACTTAATAAAAACAATATGGCAGGCTATTATGCACCCAGTATAGACGAACTGCACCGCTTGGTGGCATCTTTGCTTTTGGCCGGAGAAACAGTGGGCTGCGGGGACTCTGAAACATTAGAGCAAACCGGCCTGTTTGCCTTGATGCGCAGCGGAAAATGGAATTTTTTAGACAAGCACCGCCCCGGCATAACCCGGGAAGAAAAGCAGGAACTGTACCTGCAAAACTTTAGGGCAAATACCTTTTTAACCGGGGTAAACGCTGTAACCACCAGTGGTAAGCTGTTTAATATAGATGGCAACGGCAGCCGGGTTGCCCCCATGCTATATGGACCTGCACAGGTAATTGTGGTGGCTGGCACCAATAAAATTGCCGCCAGTACAGCCGAAGCCATTGAGCGGACACGGCAGGTGGCTGCCCCGCTGGATGCAAAACGGCTGGGTAAAAATACCCCTTGTACAAAATTAGGCCGCTGTATAGACTGCAAACACAGCGAAAGGATATGCAACGATTTTGTATTGATTGCCGGACAGTTTAAAAAAGACCGGATAAAAGTGATTTTTATAGAGGGCGACTACGGATTTTAAACCAATACAACAACATGGAGGTAGAATGAAACAAAGCAAAACCGTACAGATAAGCAGCATACTGCCCGCTTTACCGCACGATATTTGGCAAAAGTTGCAGCGGTTGGATACCCTGCAATACATTGCCGCCCCCTATGCCACCTTTACCCCCCTGCAAAACGAGGGCCCGGTATGGCAGGTGGGGGCTACCTCCCGCTTTACGCTAAAAATATTTGGCTTTTTACTTATGGGCGTACATAGTATTTATGTAAAAACATTTGACCCTGCCCTGCTGCGTGTGGATACGCAGGAAAGCAACCCAAGCGTACCGGTTTGGAACCACCGTATTGTGCTGGAGGATTTGGATGGCGGCAGCACCCACTATACAGACCAAGTGGAGATACAGGCGGGATGGAAAACCATTTTTGTGTACTGGTGGAGCTGCCTTTTTTATCGCCACCGCCAAAAAAAGTGGCTAAAACTGCTGCAAAGGGATAAATAAAAAGAAAGCCGCAAATGCGGCTTTCTTTTTTGCTTATAAGTGTTATTCATCCTGCGTAGTATATAGGCTAGCAACACAGCTTAATGGCTGCATCGCAAAATTCAAAAACTAAACTATTTTAAATCTATCATTTAATCCGGCATTTTAAAAAGCAATAAAGCGCCTATACCAGCCTGTGCCTTATTCTTCTTCTAAGGCTTGCAGGGCAAATATTACCGGGCGTATTCCATCGGTACAGCACAGCACCTGCTGCCCGTCCTCTTTATTCCATGGTTTATAGCTGCCCCCGCAGACAACGAATTGATGCCCCTATAAATATCAATCCACGCCCAAGGGCAAAACCCCTCGGGCATTTGGGCGCCGCCCGTATACAAAAAGGTATCGCCCACAGTAAGCAGCGGGCAGGGGCCAGTTTCATCTTCGTCTGTAAGGTATTTAATTGCATACTCGGGGTAATACTCTTTTTTAAGAACGGTAATTTTAACCTGTTTCAAGCATATCACCATATTCTAAGTTGTTTAATTACAGCACCAATCTTTTAATTTTGCTCTTCTAACGCGCGTCGCTCGTAATAGCTATAGTGTTGCTCGTACCACCGCTGCTTTGATATTAAAGAATAGTAGTTGGTTGCTACATCCTTTGTTTGAATCGCATTTTGTTCTTTTAGCCATTGAACCAGTTTTTCCGTTTCGGACACCGACAGGCGGGTTATTCTTTTTACTTGCGCAAAAGATAGCTTCTCCTTAGCAAACAATTGTTCCATAACCAGTGCAGCATAATTCATACGTTCGTATTCGGTAGAAATTCCGTCGGATGGAGTAATCAATGTAGAGTTAAATTCTCGAAAATCAACCTGTTTAGGCTCACCCTTTTTCGAGATTTCCTCTTTCTCATCCTCTGTTTTCTCTTTTGAACTTTTTGCGGGCAGCTGCACAGCTGCGGTATTTTGCTCCCCACCCTTTTCTTTTTTCTGCTTATGGTAACTGTACACCCACAACGCAAACAGAACAACGCCACCAAAAAAAAGAATTGCCACAATACAAATAATATACAGGTTCAAAGTGCTCACTCCTTACCAATATGTTGGGGGATTTGCAGCTAAAAACATAGATACCTCTGTTTATTATGTGCCATAAAACATTTATTGTCCCGCTTCCACCGCTTTCCAATACTCGACAAATTGCCGTGCCACCCGAGGGCTGCGTCCACCATAGCGCAGGGCATGCGCCTCGGCCGCTTTAAACAACTGTTCAAACGGAGTATGCACCTCGTACTCTGCGGCAAGGTTTTTTACAATATCGCCATACAGCTCTTTATCCGGCTTAATAAAGGTAATGGTAAGACCAAAGCGCGCCGCAAGGCTTGCCTCTTCTTCCCGCGTATCGCCCTCATGTATATCCATTTGGCGGCTGGCAAAATTTTCTTTTACCAAATGGCGGCGGTTGCTGGTGGCATATACCACAATGTTGCGGGGGCGGGCAGCCACGTTGCCCTCTAATATAGCCTTTAGGGCGGTAAAATCTTTATCGTCTGTAGGGAAAGACAAATCATCGATAAACAAAATAAAGGTAAGGGGATTTTCGGCCAGTATATCCATCAAATCGGGGATTTGATACAGCTGGTCTTTGCGTATTTCTACAAGGCGCAGGCCCTGTGTATGGTACTCATTGGCAAGCGCCTTTACGGTGCTGCTTTTGCCTGTACCGGCGTCTCCATACAGCAGTATATTATTGGCGGGCAGGCCGTTTAACAATGCCTGCGTGTTTACCAGTATTTGTCCGCGCTCTCTTTGGTAGCCGGTAAGTCTGCTTAGGCGCTGGGAATCTGGGTTTTTAACGGGATGCAGGCGGGTACCCTGCCCCAAGGTAAACACATGGTAGCTGGCAAACACGCCATAGCCTTTTGTAGCAATATTCCCAAGACGGGCATTGTACACATCGTAAAAATCGTGGCGGGTGCTTTCCCAAAGGGGCAGCTCTACCCCGGCGTCGGCCGGCATTACATCGGCCGGGAAAAGGGCAGACAATGCGGTACAAAGATGCAGTTCTGCCTGCATACACTGCCACATGGCGGGCAAAATGGGCTGCCCCTTTGCCTTACACAGCACAATTTGATTTTCACTCTCTAATATAAGGCGCAGCAAATGGTTGCCAAGGTTGCCGCCTGCGCGGTACAGGCAAGAAACAAACTCGGCATAGCACTCTACCTGCCGAGACAGGTTTTCGTTTTTTTCCGCATCAGCGCAGGCCAGTAAACCGTGCAGCACTTCGTCTTGCAACAAGGCCCTAAACACCGCAAACCCACGCAATTGCAGGGCAAGCTGCTGTATGTTTTGCTTTTCTTCCATTTTGCAAACCCTCTTTCTTATATGGGTAACATTGTACCACATTTATAGCGCGCGCAAGCCACCTTTGCATATATTGTTAAACCATTGTTTCTATTACTTCTATACGGCGCTCTTGCAAAAACTGCCGCCACTGGACTGAGGGCAGAGCGTCCACCACCATTGCATGGATGCAATCGAAATCGCATATTTTATAAAAATTAACAAGGTCAAGCTTACTGGCATCCAGTACCAGATAGCTTTTTACGGCGTGCTGCAACATTTGCCTGCGGATTTGCCCGCTGCTCTCGCTGCCATCGGTAATGCCGGTGGCCATGCCCGCACCCCGGCAGGAAACAAAGGCTTTGTCGGCATAGTAATTTTGCAGCATACGAGAGGTGTTTTCTCCCACAAAGCTTTGGTTTTTGGGGTCTAGCTCGCCGCCGCAAAGGATGACGCGAACGCCCTCAGCATCCAGCAATGTGCTTACAATTTTAAAAGAGTTGGTGATGACGGTAAGCGGAGAAACCCCGCGCAGTTGCTGGGCAATGGCAAGGCTGGTGGTGCTTTCGTCCAGCAAAATGGTTTCTCCCGCCTGCACCAGCCCCGCACAGGCCTTGCCTATACTGGCCTTTGCCTGTGTAAAAATGGTTTGGCGAATGCTGGCATGAATTTGGTTGTTTACCCCCTCGCGTACATAAGCGCCGCCGTGGGTTTTATACAGCTTTCCCTCATCTTCTAACACAGTAAGGTCTTTGCGGATGGTTTCTCCTGTAACATCAAACAGCACGCAAAGGTCTTTAACCAATGCGCTTTTGTTGCGGGTTACTACTTCTAATATTTTTTTACGCCGCTCGGGTGCCAGCATGGTTTTGCCTCCTACCAATAAACGGGCAAAGCCCTGTACAAATACTGCAAAGCCGCCATATGGCGGCTTTGGGTGGTACCGCACAGCTTTGCTTTTACTGCACAGTATACCATAATTGGTTAGCGTGTTACATTGTTAATGCCAACATAGTAGTTTTTAAGCGAAAGAATATGGTCTATTTGCTTTTGGGGTATCTCTTTGCCGCCACCCAGCGGCTGTACGTTCATTTGGGTTTTGGCGGCAAACTCAAGTGCTTCCATTTTATCAAAGGCAGACCAAAGGTCGCTACTCCAGGCAAGTGCGCCGTGGTTTGCAAGCAGCACCGCATTATGCCCGGCAAGGTAGGGCTTTACAGAATCTGGCACCTCGGTAGTAGAGGGAACCCCAAAACCGGCCACAGGTACTTCGCCAAGTCCAAGCAGCATCTCCGGCAGGTACCGTACGTTGATGGGTGTATGGGTTACCGCAAGCGCCGTGGCGGCCGGTGAATGCGCATGTACCACCGATTGTACGTCTGGGCGGTTTTTATATACCACAAGGTGCATCTTCATTTCGGAAGAGGGAAAGCGGCTGCCGTCCAGTATTTCGCCCTCTAAATTAACGGTAACCATCATATCGGGTGTCATACGGCCTTTGCTTACGCCTGCCGGAGTAATTATAATTTCGTTTTCGCTAATTTTTACCGATATATTGCCATCGTTCATTACCACGTAGCCACGGTTATACAGCAAAAGGCCTACCTGGCAAATTTGTTCTTTAATCTGTTGTATTCTGTCCATATTTTCTCCTTTATTAATACCCATCTATTTGTTTTTTGCTTTATTTTTCACATCATTTTCTTTGTTTGGTTTTATTTTAGCATATTATACAGATTTTTCCAAGTATTTTATTTGCACTATTTTGGTTTTAGTTGGTTTCTGTTTGTTTTGCAATAAAGCTACACTGGTATGCTTATTTTAATTTTTGCACTTACAATTTTATAATTTTTAACCAAAATTATTTGCTTTTATTTTACAAATAAATGTCCCCATTTACGTTGTACTTTAAAGATTTATGTTATATAATTAGCCATCGCTTACACTTAAAACCCCTTGCAGCATACAGCGCTGCATACTTGCATACACAGGAGAGACCCTATAGAATGCCAACTTTTAAGCATCGCGAAGCCTTTGAAGCAATTGTAGCCGACCTTTTGGCCGACCCTGCCGTACTTTCTATGGCAGATTTGCCGCAGCACAGTAAAACCTGTAATTGTTTAGACCATAGCCGTTATGTTGCTTACCTTAGCTTTTTGGTATGCCGCCGCCTTAAACTGGATTTTGTGGCGGCTGCCCGCGCTGGGCTGCTGCACGATTTTTACCTTAAAAACTGGGACGAAGAAGATATTGGCATACAGCGTTTGTGGAAGCACCCGCATTATGCGCTGGAAAACGCCAGTGCCCGCTATGCATTATCTGCCAAAGAAAAAGATATAATTGTTAAGCATATGTGGCCCCTTACCCGCCCCCTGCCCCGCTACCGCGAAAGCTTTGTGGTAAGCATGGTGGATAAGTTTTGCGCAATACTGGAAATGACCCGTTTGTACAGCGCCTTAAAAGTACAAAAAAAGCTTTGCGCCGCAACCGTTGGCGCTGCCTAAAATAATAAAAAAACAGACCCACAGAGAGTATCGCTCTGGGGTCTGCTTTTTTATTGTTTATATTTATTGCCCTAAAAATGATTTATTGGATTTTTGCGCATTAAAACCGATGGCAAGCTTTTGTTATAAATTGCAGCTTTTATATTTCCAAATCCGCCTTAAATCTTGCCATCAATATGGTATCGTAAAATTTACCGTCTTGCAGCAGTTTATCTTTGCGCAAAACTCCCTCTTGCACAAAACCCAGTTTTGTATACAAGGTAACCGCTTTTGTATTTTGCGCCAGTACCTTTAGGGTAAGCTTTACAAGCCCCGCATCATCTGCCCAGCGGATGCTTTCTTTTAACAGATTACCGCCAACACCATAGCCCCAATGGCTTTTTTGCACACATACACCAAATTCTGCCTGGTGCTTTAAGCGGCTGAAACTGCTGCCCTCACAGCGGCTAAAGCCTACCATCTTGCCGTTTATTTCCGCCACCAAAAACAGGTGATTTTCTTCTTTTCGGTCTTCTTGTATAATCTGTTCAAACCCGGCTTTATTAATTATCCCCTCACCGGGTGCTCTATCCAAAAATTCAGTTTCTGCATCTATCTGCACCCTTATAGCAGCCAATGCTGCTGCATCGCTTATAGCGGCGCTGCGAATGGTATAGGCAAGCCCTTTTATACGGTATTTTGGGGGGAGTGTTTCCATCACAAGCATCCTTTCATTGTCTAGGTTTTACGGATGCTTATTATACACTGTGCTTATCATAAAATCAAAGAATTATAGCCATGCGTTTTTTAACGACAAGCGGCAAAAGACCGGCTTAATTGTTTTTAAGCCGATCTTTTAATAAATTATTGTTGTCTTATTAAAACTGTGTTTGCAATCCACTTGCGCTTTGCAGCTTTTTCAAGTTGGCCAATTGCTGATTGTAATATTCATCCGTTTGTAAGTTGCCGCTTTGGGTACCGTAGCTGCTCAATGCACTAATCGCATCGTTTAAAACAGCGTCTCGGCTGGCAGCATACTGGCTTTTGTACTGGTTTACAAGGTTATTGTACCAGAGAGTATCCTGTGCATTACCAGAGTTCAGCTCATTTGTCAGGCCTGAAAGTAAATCCGTCCGTTGCCGCTCTGTTTGCCCACGTTGGCTGCCATAAGCATTGGCCAAATTTAGCAGTGTGCTTTCGCTCGCACCACCGCTTCGGCCCATAGCCGATAGCTGCTGGTTAAGATTGCGTTGCTGCATCATTTTACCAATGTATGCCTGTCGAAGTGCTTCATCACTATTGTTGTTAACAACGCCGGATGAGTAATTGTAATTTTCGTTACGCATATTTTTAAGCGTTTGATACGAATTATTTGCCCCGCTTAGCAGCTCGTTATATGTTTTTTCCAGCCCACTTAGTCGCTCTTGCCGAAGTTGGTCTTGTAAGGCACGCTGCTCTGCAAGATGGGCCTGTAGTATTGCATCTTGTTTTTTCACATTATCACCTTTCGGAGACGGGTCTGTATACACAACGCCTGCCTCTTTTTCCTCATGCTCACGCCAACGAATACCTGTTGTCCATTCATTCGCCATGCGCCCCTTACCCTTTTATACTTTTAATATTGTCAAATAGACCATTGGCAGCCATTGTTACAACAACTGCATTTAAAAAGGTTAGTACTGCCGTGGCCGGATTGAGCGCGCCGCCAAAAAAAGACGCTGAGTACAAAATAATGAGCGCCGACACAAAACTAGTGCAATTCAACATCCAGCCATATATCTTTTTACCAAAAATCCATTTGGCAAATTCTGTCATCAGGGTTACTCCAACAGTGGCACCAGCCAGCGTGCCCAGAGTGTCCCATGTGAAAAATTCATTCATGTTTCTTCTCCATTCTTTTGAGGACTAATTTTAGGGAGCTCCTGCATTTCTTGGTACAATTGCGTGCCTGTACCATTGCCCCCCAGTGTATGATATGCCCTGTAAATATGTTCAATGTTTTTTAAATCCGCCGCCGAAATCCACGCTTGCCTTTGGTAAACGGCGTGCGCCTGATACAATCTGTCGTGCAGTAAAGCCTCTACCCCGTCCGTGAGGGCTGCTTGTGTTACTTTTTGCTTTTTGAACTTCTGCTTTAACCAGGCATAGGCCGCCCCTGCAACGCTGACAATTATACTAAATAAAATTTGGACTCAATATTTTATAATGAAATCTATCATTTTGCCAACCTTTTCTATATACTTTTCAAGCTCAGATTTGGGACGCTTGTAAACCCTCCTGCGCGTCCTCCATCCCAGCAATATGGCCGGAACCATAAATACCAGTTTCCCGTAATACTTGCTATATTATAAGTAAAATCGAAATATCCGGTGATTCCTCCTGGAGACTCACTCCAACCATAAGAACATTCTCCCATTAAAACTGCAGAAGAAAAAACGCTTGTAGTAGTTCTATAAAATTGCCATCCATATGATTTCGTTCCTGATGGCGAGGCACCTCCTACCTGAACATAAATTCTTCCCGATAAATTTGTGAACTCTGTCAAATTTATCGGGTTATTTGTTCTTGCCGCTGTTCTTGAATACATCATCTCATAATATCCTGCTGAAGCACGTGGTGTGTTCCCTGTAAGTGTCGTAGCATCATACTAATCGCCGTTGTTTATGTTTATAATCGACATGGGATACGCCCCATTTGGTATAATCGTTATCGGGTCGGGTTTTCTATTAAATATATTTTTACTCTGCCCTCCTATTGAAACAAAGCTCTCTTTTATTTCGCGACTTTGTTTTTCCATATTCAAAAGCTTCTGCTTAATCTCTCTCCCCACGCCATCAATCATCACATATTGTTTACCCATTATGTATACACCGCCAGTATATCCCCATCTTTAGCCCCCTCAGGCCAGGTGGCAGTGGTAGAAAAATACATGTTCCTAACCGCAAAGCTGTTTACTGGCATTTGTACAGCTAGCATCGCTTTTCCATCTTCAAAATGCAGCGTATCATCTTTCAGTATGCACTGCACCAGTTC
>JBKEAM010000140.1:0-5921 GCA_047972265.1 Oscillospiraceae bacterium
TATGGCACCCCGCAATCCCTCTGCACCAGAAAAAGCCAAAAAGTATGGTACAAGGCTGCTGTTTAGCAAAAGCGGATGCCCTCGTTTTTCCTTAAAAACCGGGTTTGCCAATTCGGCCTCGCTTTGCATAAGCATTTGCACTGTTTCTACCGAAAAAAACGGTACATCGGCCGGTGTAATTAAAATTTGGCCGCAGTGATGCTGTAAATAAGCAAGCCCCTGCTTTACACGGTCATACATTTCCTGCGCACCGTCATTTTCGTCTCTAAGGCAAATGGCACCCATTTTGGAGATATGTTTTGCCAAGTCATCGTCATTTTTGCCTATCACCAAAACAATATAATCTACACCTGCACGCTGAAAAGTTAATATCTCTCTTTGCACACAGGAAATATCCCCCAACTTTTGCTGGGGGTCAAAATCATCCGCAAGTACATTTTTGGGATTGGTCAGTATCAACGCACCTGTTTTCATTTTGTCTCCTCGTCGAGTTGTTTTTTAATACAACTCGATATTTGCATTATAAAACAGCCTTGCATACCTGTCAATCAAAACAACGCTGGTTATATTTTTACCAGCATGCCGCTGCATAACTACTTGTAAGAAACATCTGTACGCCTTATAATATAAAAGAAGATTAACTCTTTATATATACTCAATAGGCTTTACAATCACAATGCGGTATTTAGAGGCGGGTAATGCACACCTTGTCCGTAACGTGAGCCACTTTGTATAAATGGTGCTTAAAATCGCCTCTTGGGGGCAATTTTCGCAGCACAGTGCTGCGCCTCCATACAACATAGTTTGTTTTTGGGTAAGACAGTATTAGTGGCAGGGGGAACCTATGAGCGACAACCGCTTTGTCGAAAATGTAAAGCCGGGCGGGCTTACCACGGCAACCGAGATACGCATTTTAATCTGCTATCTTCTGGGGTCTGTGCCCGCCCCTATTACGCGTGAACAAATGGAAGAAGCCCTTGTGGGAGAAGAACTTGCTAATTATTTTGTACTGGCAGATAGCTTTGCCCACCTTGTGCAGCAGGGGCTTGTAGCACAAACCCAAGATACCTATACCGTAACCGAAGCTGGGCGCACCGTGGGCAACACCCTTGCCATAGAGGTGCCCCGCACTGTGCGCGAAGCCGCGGCACGCGCCGTTATACGCGCACAGCGCCTTGCTGTTTTAGAGGCCGCGCACAAAAGTGAGATAATTAAAAAAGAAGATGGCTACGCCGTACATTGTGTAGTGGGGGATGAAGCCGGACCTCTTTTAAATATGGAGATTTTTTTACCCGACAAAAACTCTGCCGAAGCTGCAAAGCATTGCTTTATAGAAAATGGAGATTCTTTGTACAAGCTGGTGTTGGCTGCCCTTACAAGAGATGAAGCGCTGGCCGCACAGGAACTGGAAAATATGAAACGCAGCCAACCATAAAGCCAAACTCCCACCGCAATTGCAGTGGGAGTTTTTTATATGCAAAAGCTTACCAACCCGGTTTTACTGTTCATCCTGCTTTTCAGCCTCTGGCAGTTTTTCCTCTTCCTGCTTTGCGGGTGCTTTGGTACGCACCAGCTTAAACGCCAAAAGCCCAATGCCAAGCCCTATAAAAAAGTCTCCTAAGCTGGCAAAGCCAGAAAAGTTGCTTCCCAAATTCATCCATATTATATCGCCCAAAAACGGCAGCCTTGTTGCCGAAGTGCCCAAGGTATAGGCAAAAATATCTCCATTTGCTAGGCGGGCACTCAGCTCGGGTGCATTTTGCAATACTTTTTGCGAAACAGGCATGGCGCCGCCATTTAGCAGTATCACCAAAAAGTTCATAAAGGCGCCAGTACCAAATACAAAGCTCCAAACACCCGTGCGCCAGTTAAAAAACACAAACAACAGCAGCAATAGGTACTGTAGAATGCATACCGGTATTTGAAACACGCCATACGGCAAACCAAAAAAGAGCAGCAGCATGGGCACTATCCCTTTAATGGCAAACGAAACTACAGGCATCCACAGCATCCGGATATTGATGTGCGCCAAATTGGATATTTTGCCGCCCGATACAAGCCCGGCAATTAGCCCCAACAGTAAAAATGCAAGTAAAATCATAATTCCTGCCCCGAAACCTCCACATCATAACTTAAAGGCACCCGAGAAACATCCAGCTTGGGCAATATCTCCAAAAACACCTTTACAACCTCCGGGTTTAACTGTGTACCAGCGGCTATTTTAAGCTGTTCCTCGGCTTCTTCCTCTGTAAGGCGGCCCCTGTATGGGCGGTCTGTCGTCATGGCATCGTAACAATCTGCCACTGCCAAAATAGCGGCAGAAAGAGGCTGTTCTTTTAAAGGCGGATCCACCACCGGGTACCCCGAGCAATCGTAATTATAATGGTGGTACAGCACCGCGTCGTTTATCGTATCCGACAAATGGATACTTTTTATTATTTTATAGCCCGTTACCGGATGGGTTTTAATCATTGCAAATTCTTCTTGGGTAAGTGCGCCAGCCTTTAGCAAAACCGAATCGTGAATACCTATTTTGCCAACATCGTGCAGCAGGGCGGCAATTTTAATTTCTTCTATGTAGTTGGCTGGTTTGCGCAGGGCAACCGCAATCTGCTCGCTGTAATAGGCAACACGGTTAGAATGCCCCTGCGTGTATGCGTCCTTAGCCTCTATTGCATTGCTAAGCGAGGCAATGGTACGCATATTGGTACGCTTACTGTCCATGTACAGTTTAAGAGAATAACGAGCCAAAAACAGCGGTGCCAAAAACAAAATTACATATATGTAACCCTGCGGCTGCTGCAACGCTATGCCCAGTATCATGCCCAGAGGAATGGTACAGGCTATATTGGGGATAATCCCCCCAGCGCTTTGCAGCACAAAATCTGTAAACTTGTACCCGCTGCCCATGGTTTGGAAGTACAGCGCAAATATAATAAAGTTAATGGCAATATTAAATACCGAAAACCCGATAGAAAACAAAAGTACCTGTATAGATACCAACGGGTATTTCAGCAAATCAAAGATAGAAAAGAGAAAACCCGCCACAAAAATAGAAATAACAATATTGCCTATGTTAAATAACTCTTTGCTGGGCGATTTAAACAATGGGGAGAAAAACCGCCCTGTACCGGGATCTTTTACAAATACAAAAAAGTTCGAAATTCCAAATAAAAAAATGGCCAGCGCATAACCTTGTGTAATTACACAGGCCAAAACCGGCACAAAACTAATGTCCAGGGTTCTGTCTGCCTTTAAATAGATAGGCATCATCCTGCACAAAACCATCAATAATAATATAGTACCAGAAAAAATGGCTTTTTCGCTTGTAATGCTTTGTATAAAATCAAAAACCGAAATATAGCTGCAAAACAAAAGCACTGCTATTCCCAATGCCGAAATTGCCGAAACATACACAAAATGCTTGCGTGCCATGTATATACCCCTCTAAGTATATAAGAAAACAGACCCGGCAAAAAAAGAAAAAAATCTAGAACCACATTACATAATTACCGAACGCAGAAATAAGCGCCGCTGGCAAGGATCAAGGATCCCAAAGATGCCAAAACGTAAAGGATTTTTTTCACTGATATAGCCCCCTTTTCAGGTTGCTCTGCTCTCCGCTATTGGAGCAGGCTATATCCGCTTCGCTCTTGCCGGGTCTGGTAGAACCCTACAACAAAATATGCAGCCTTCTGTTTATGGCCGATAAAACACTATGTACCACTGCCACATCTACATCTTCTTCTACAAAAGCGCTGCCCAACAAATTTTTCTTATCAGACAATGAGTAAACCTGTGTTACAACCAAATGCTTCTCCGATACTTTTACCGTATCCACCTGGGTTAGCTCAAATGCGGTATGGTCATCCACCGCCTTAGAAACACTTTGCAGTGTAGCCAACGCCACACATTTTTTACGAGACACCGGGTAGTTAAAGGCTTTTGCCGTACCCATAAAAATTTCCCCACCTCTTTCCATAGAAACACAAGAGGTAATGGTATTTTCGTTGGTACGCACCTCAATTCCTTTAAAAACCAAGCGCATTTCCATTCTGTCCATAAGCCGAGGTGTCACTTGGGCAATGCTTATAATGTGATGATCTATCGTGGTTTTAAAATGTGCCATAACTGCCGACTCCACATCACGTACGATTGATTTCGTACTTTTTTCATCATTGGCCAAAATATGTATTTCTTCCGGCACCCCGTCCGAAGTGAAAACAACCTGTGCAGACCTAACACCCTTAAGCTGGCAGAGTAAGGACTCCCATTCATCCGCCACCGTACTTGCAACCGAAGCCATCATCGTTTCCACTCCTTTTGACACTATAAATGAATCCATTTTATTATAAAATAAAGATGGGCATAACACAATTTAAAGCAGGCAATAAACAAAATTTTTACAAAAAAAGATAGTGCTTTATTTAAAATCACAATAATAATTTTACTTTACGGCATTGGCAATGTCAATAAAATCATCCTTTATGAGAATCAATACTATATATTATTTTACCAAAAAACTAGGCCTTTTTTGGTCAAAATCTGCGAACCTCCCCTAAAAGAATAAGTAAAAAGTAATAAACACACCATTTTCCTCTAAAGGTCGTGGTGTGTCTCACTGTCATTTTTTTGTCTCTTTTTTTCCGTTTGATGACCGCTGTCGTTCTGCCTTCCCTCTACTACACCGCTCCCCTTAAACACAGATAAAAGGGTGCCAAAAAAGATTTTTACGTCCATTAAAAACCCAATGTGTTCAGCATAGTATCCATCCAAACGTGCTTTTTCTGGGATAGGCAACTCATCGCGCCCATGTATCTGGGCATACCCGGTAAGCCCAGGCACAAGCGCATTTGCATTGTATTTGTCTCTCTCCGCTACCAAATCGTCCTGATTCCACAAAGCGGGACGCGGCCCTATTATGCTCATTTGCCCCACCAAAATATTGGCAATCTGCGGCAATTCATCCAAACTTGTAAACCGCAAAAACTTTCCAACCCTTGTTATGCGGTCTTTGGGGTTATCCAACAGGTGGGTTGGCACATCGCTGGGGGTATCGGCATACATTGTCCTAAACTTTAGTATCCAAAAAAAAGTTTTGTCTTTACCAATACGCTTTTGCTTAAAAAGTACCGGCCCTTTAGAATCTATTTTAATGGCAAGCGCCAACAATAAATAAAGCGGAGACAAAACAATAAGTGCCAAGGCCGACAATACAACATCTACCAAACGCTTTATCACCTTAGGATATAGGCGTTGTTGCATCCTCCCAGCCCCCTAACTTGCATTCGTCATGGTTAAACGTAGGTACCATATCTAGCAACGCCTGCACCAGGTTGTCGCTGTTATTGGCATATGCAATGCTTTTAAGTGCCTGCAAATGGTTAAAAAAGTCTTTTCCGTTCATTTTAATGGGCGAACCTATAAAAATTTTGCGATTATCGGTTTGGCGCAGGTTTTCTTCGTCCATCAGCAACTCTTCATACAGCTTTTCTCCGGGACGCAGGCCTGTAAAAGCAATATCAATGTCTTCGTAAGGGATAAACCCGGCCAGCTTAATCAGGTTTTCGGCCAGTTCCAGTATTTTTACAGGTTTGCCCATATCCAATACAAAAATTTCGCCACCCTTGCCCATAGCCCCGGCTTCCAGCACCAAGTTTACCGCTTCCGAAATGGTCATAAAAAACCGCACAATATCGGGATGGGTAACGGTAAGCGGGCCGCCCGCGGCAATTTGTTCTTTAAACAGCGGCAAAACCGACCCATTGGACCCCAGTACATTGCCAAAACGCACAGCTACAAACATGGTTTTGCTAAGGGGCGCCATAGCCTGCACTACCATCTCACAAAGTCTTTTAGAGTCTCCCATTACGTTGGTTGGGTTTACAGCCTTATCTGTTGAGATAAGCACAAAACGAGAT
>JBKEAM010000142.1:0-19493 GCA_047972265.1 Oscillospiraceae bacterium
AATCTTTTTTTGAAAAGAATGCCAGAATACGTAAGCGTCTTTTGCGGGCATTTCCTGATATGAAGAGCAAGCGGAATCCCAACGAATTGGATAGCCTTCGCTCTTTCTTTTTTGGGGCAAAGCAAGAAGAAGAGGGTAAAAAGAAGAACAGCAAAAACACTGCCAAAAAGGATTCTTCGGTTTCCAAAAAGTAAGACCTGTTTAATTTATAAATAGCGAAATGGACTGTTATTTTATACTTCTTTAAAAATTATTTCGATTTATAGTAACTATAAACCTGGAGGAAACATGTATCAATCGGTTATTTTCGATTTGGACGGAACACTGTTAAATACTTTGGATGACCTTGCCGCCGCGGGCAACCACGCACTTTCTGTTTTGGGTTTTCCCACCCATCTGCCAGAAGATTACAATCTGATGGTGGGCAGCGGTGTACCCAACCTTATTTTTAAAATGCTTCCCGAAACAAAACGCGAACCTGCCATACAGGAACTGGCACTTTCCTTATTTCGCAATTATTACGAAAAGCATATGCAAGATTATACCGCACCCTATCCCGGTATTATAGAAATGTTGGATACATTTAAACAACGGGGCATTGCAATGGGTGTTGTAAGCAATAAAGCGCACCAATTTGTGCAGCCTATTGTAGAGCAGTATTTTCCTGGCTATTTTAAAGCATTTACCGGCCTAAAAGATGGGTATCCTGTTAAGCCAGACCCTGCTTCTGTATTGGAACTGATGGAGGAACTGGAAATAGCGCCTGCAACGGCCCTGTATTGCGGAGATAGCGATGTAGACATGTATACGGCCCATAATGCAAAGCTGCCCGCCTGCGGCGTTTTATGGGGCTTTAGAAGCCGCGACGAATTGATACAGGCCGGGGCTGATATTTTGGTATCGAATGCTGCCGAGCTGCAAGCGCTTGTGTTAAATCCTTAATGTATAATTAGGTATTAATATTTAGGCGAGACGCAGTCTATCTTTTATACTGTCTTTGCGGCAATGTTTGTTTTGCCGTTTATGTTAATACGGAGTATTTTAATATTCTAGATTGATTGACCAATGTATTTAAATGTAATTTACTATATAAAAAAGCAGGGCCTCTTCTTTAAATAGGAGAGGCCCTGTTTTTATTTGCAATCGTTGGCAAATTTTTAGAATATTATGAATTTTACTATTAGAACTATAGATATCTCCTTTAATTTATAATGAATGGATATGCTCTTACTTTATAAATACACTACAAGGATTGGCACTCACTTATTACAAATTGTATTTTTGTATATAGTTTTTACAATTCTGTATGTTTTAGGGTTCTTCTTTGGTTTTCAACACCAATTTGGGCCGTAGTGGATAACTTGCACTTTTTATAGTTGCCCTTAGCGTATAAGCAGCAGAGGGAGATCCTTTTAGGGTTCATTATTGCTTTCTTTCTCTTTGCTTTTTAACCATGAATAAAATATTTTATACAATAAAAATTGAAAACAAAAAAACACAGCGTTTAAAGTAAACGCTGTGTTTTTGGTGACCCAACCGGGAATCGAACCCGGGATTCCACCGTGAAAGGGTGGCGTCTTGACCTCTTGACCATTGGGCCGGGCGAAAGGCGACTGCGATCGCCTTTCCGCGTACAGACCGTTACCGAAGGCCGCAAAGCCTCCTGCCATCCGCTTTTGCAGACGGCACCCCACTCTCTTCAATAACAATCTGTTTTGGTAGCGGTAACTGGATTTGAACCAGTGACACTTCGGGTATGAACCGAATGCTCTAGCCAACTGAGCTATACCGCCAATTGGCTGCCGCAAACACGACAGTATAAATGATTATACCCAAAGATGCTTTTCTTGTCAACGGTTCTTATTCTAATTTTAAAAATTTTTTTATTACAAATTAAAAGCGAATGGGACGAAGCACATCTACCCCTATAAACGGACGCAAAACCTCGGGAATGGTAACGCTTCCATCTGGGTTTTGGTTTTGTTCCAGCAGGGCAGGGAACACACGGCTGGTAGCAAGGCCAGAGGCATTTAGTGTGTTGGCAAACTGAACACTTCCGTCATCATCGCGGTACTTTATATTGCCACGGCGGGCCTGGTACTCGCGTGCGTTAGAAGCAGAGCTTACCTCTTTATATATCTCCATGCTTGGTATCCAAATTTCGATGTCAAAGGTGCGTGCCATAGAAGCCGAAACATCTCCTGCTGCAAGCTTGGTAACACGGTGATGCAGGCCCAATTTTTGCACAAGCTTTTCTGCTTTGCCTACCATTTCTTCAAAAGCTGCGTCCGATCCTTCTTTGGTGGCATACTGTACCATTTCTACCTTATTAAATTGATGTCCACGAATCATGCCGCGCTCTTCGCTGCGGTAGCTGCCCGCCTCACGGCGATAGCAGGGGGTATAGGCAATGTATTTTTTGGGCAGGCTCTCTTTTGCCAAAATCTCATCTCTGTGGAAGTTTACCAAAGCAGTCTCGGCTGTTGGCAGTAAAAACTTCTTTTCTTCGGAGGTGGGGTTGGCAATTTGATATACATCGTCCGAAAATTTGGGGAATTGACCTGCTACAAGGCCGCAGTCCCAATTTAGCATATGGGGGGGAAGTAAAAATTCATAATCATCTGCCAGATGCTCTGCAATAAAGAAGTTTAGCAAAGCCCACTCTAGGCGAGAGCCCATATTGGTGTATACCCAGGCTCCGTTACCACTCAGTTTTGCACCGCGCTTATAGTCAATTAAACCCAAAGATTCGCAAAGATCTACATGGTTTTTAATCTCGTACTCAAATGCAGGCTTTTCTCCATAGTAGCGCAGGGTAGCGTTTTCTTCTTTGCCGCCGGCCACAACATCTTCATCCGGCATATTGGGCAATTGCAGCATACGTGCAAGCTGTGCATCCTCTAAAGCAACTCGTTCGGCCTCCTGCTGCTTTACTTCTTCAGCCAGCTTCTTCATTTCTTCCAGCAACTCGGCGGTATCTTCTCCTGCCTTTTTCATTGCGGGTATTTTTTTGCTGGCGGCATTTTGTTTAGACTTCATTTCATCTACTTTGCCTGTCATTTGGCGGCGTTTTTCGTCTATCTCCAAAATTTCGTGAATAATTGTATCGTAGCCGGCGCCCCTTTTTGCCAGTGCTTGTATCACCGCATCGGTTTCGGTTCTAATTAATTTAATGTCCAGCATTTCTATTCTTCCTCCATTGCCTTTTGTATTAACAGTTTATATCATTCTTTTTGGTATTTGCCAAGCAGATTGGCAAAATCTTTTAATTGTTCGTCCGAGTAAAAATCCACAAGCAGGCTTCCCTTACCTTGCTCGTATTTTACTTTTACCACTGTGCCCAGAGTTTCGCGCAGCCCAATTTCTACTTCTGCCGCAAAGCTGGGGCGGGGGAGCGCTTTCTTTTCAGGCTTTTCGGCCTTTTGCATTTTTTTAACCAGTTCTTCGGTTTTTCTTACCGAGAGGGCATTGTCCACAACTTCTTGTGCCGCCTGCTTTTGCAGTTCTTCTTCTGACAAAGACATTATTACTTTTGCATGACCGGAACTAAGGGCTCCGGTTTTCAACATATCCAGCAGTAATTGTGGAAGGCTGAGCAGACGAAGGCTGTTGGCGACAGCGCTGCGGCTTTTGGATACTTTTTTTGCGGTTTCCTCTTGTGTAAAACCAAACTTATCCATTAACTGCTGGTAACCCAGTGCTTCTTCTATTGGGTCTAGGTCTTCACGCTGCAGGTTTTCTATCAGCGCAATTTCCATTGCTTCGTTATCACTTATTTGGCGAATGATTACGGGGATTTCTTCCAGCCCTGCAATTCGGCTTGCACGCCAACGGCGTTCTCCTGCAATAATGCGGTACCCGCCAAGGGGGTTGGGTCTAACCAAAATAGGTTGTATAAGACCATGCTCTTTAATGCTGTCTGCCAGCTCTTGCAGGCTGGTTTCGTCAAAGTTTTTTCTTGGCTGCTGTTTATCCGGTTCTATCTCCCGTAGCAACATGGTGGTTACTGGGCCCTCACCACTTTTGGGTTCTCCACTGCCTGTATCGGCAAACAAGCTGTCCAGCCCTCTTCCAAGGCCTCTTTTGGGCACTGCCATCTCTTGTAGCCTCCTATACCTATTTATATTGTATTAAGTACGGCTTCTTTTATTCTTTTTTAAAAACTCTCCTGCCAGTTCCCTGTAAGCTTCGGCTCCCTTAGATACTGGATCGTAATAGTTTACTGGTGCGCCAAAGCTGGGCGCTTCCGACAGGCGCACATTGCGGGGGATAGTGGTTTTATATACCTTGTCTGCAAAAAAGCGTTTTACTTCTTGTACTACCTGCAGGGTAAGGTTCATTCTGCCATCATACATGGTTAGCAAAATTCCCTCTACCTCAATATAAGGATTATACAGGCGCTTTACGCTTTGAATGGTGCTCATCAGCTCAGACAAGCCCTCTAAAGCAAAAAACTCGCACTGGATGGGTATTAAAACGGTATCGCAGGCGCAAAGCCCGTTTAATGTTAAAAGGTCTAGTGATGGGGGAGAATCAATAAAAATAAATTCAAAATCGTCCAGCACAGTAGAAAGTCCCTCTCGCAAGCGGGCCTCCCTGCGTTCCATTGTAACCAGTTCTACACCCGCACCCGACAGCTGGATGTTAGAGGGGATAATGCTGCATTTGTATTCGGTTTGCTGCACTACGTCACTTGCAGGCAAACTTCCTATCATTACATCATATACACTGGATTGCATTTGCCTTTTAGACAAGCCAAAGCTACTGGTAGAGTTACCCTGTGGGTCCAAATCCACCAATAAAACTCTGCGTCCGGCCGCCGCAACGGCACTGGCAAGGTTTACAGCCGTGGTTGTTTTACCCACGCCGCCTTTTTGATTGGTTACAGCAATTACTTTTGCCAAAAAGATCCCCCCTTATTCAAGTGGAAAGCACCTTGTATTATAAAATCTTCATCAATGCAGTTTTTTTATTATAGCATACCCCCTTTGCATAATAAAGGCATGTTTGGCTTTTTAAACAAAGAAATCCCCCAAAATGTTCCACGTAGAACATTTTGGGGATTTCTTTGTTATATTTTCTTTGTATTTGTTCCACGTGGAACATTCTAAATCTTTTAAATAAGAATAATGAGCAATTAAAAAGAGGGCTAATCGCAATAAAGAAATTGATTTGCTTATATTATATCGCCAAGCACACAAAACTCGATTAAAGCGGTTTGTTTTTTATCCTTGCACCTGCGCGTGGATATTGGGGTGGAGTATTTTGGGCTTTTGCAAATTGCAGCACCGTTCTTTGCGAGCCATCGGGCAAAGCATAATCTATCTCTTTTTCTAATCTTGCCCCCAATATACGAACGGCCGTTTGGGCAGCCTGTAACTCTTCTCTAACATCCGCCTTCATCGGTAAAAAATATCCACCCTTTTTAACAAGGGGCAAACAATATTCGCACAAAGAGGGGAGCGAGGATACCGCCCTTGCTGTAGCCACATCAAAAACTTCTCGCCATGTCTTTCTGGCAGCTTCTTCTGCGCGCTCTTTTTCTACAGTTATCTGCAGTCCTAACTCTTCTGCTACTGCGTTTAAAAAGGTAACTCGCTTGCCCGTAGGCTCCATTAAGGTAACATCTACCTCTGGTTTTACTATTTTAATAACCATCCCGGGAAATCCCGCACCGCTGCCCACATCCACCAGTTTTCCTTTTATGATAGGGAGCGAGGCCAACATTATAGAATCGAAAAAATGCTTATTCTCTATTTCTTCCGACTGCACAATGGCTGTGAGGTTAATTTTCTCATTCCATTCGCAAAGCAGCTCTGCGTATCTATCAAGCATATTTAGTTGAGCTTCTGTAAGTATAATATCCTGTGTTAGCAAGCGGTTTGCCAAGCGCTGTTTGTCAATCATCCTCGTTTTCTCCTGTGTTTCTTTTAGAAAGTAAAAGCAAGTGCAGCATCAACTGAGAAATATCGCTGGGAGATACCCCCGGTATACGGGCTGCCTGCCCTAGTGTTTTTGGCTGTACCCTTGCAAGCTTTTCACGCGCTTCCATACTAATCCCGGCAAGGCCGGCATATTGTAATGTCTCGGGTATTTTTTTATTTTCTTGCTTTTTAACCTTTTGTATCTGTATATCTTGCTTGCTAATGTACCCGGCGTACCGGATCTCCGTTTGGATTCGTTCTTTCATCGGTGTGTCTACGGCATCATTATGCCCAATCATCTTTTCAATATCCCCATAAGAGAGCTGCGGGCGTTTTAGCAAGTCTACCGCATGCGAGGGATTTTGAATAGGGGAAAGCCCCAAAGACTCTAAAACAGGGTTTGCGGTAGAGGGTGACACTGAAATTTTTTGCAAACGCAAAGTTTCTGCCTTTTTAATCTCCATTGTTTTATTAAACAACGCCCAGCGTTCATCATCCACAAGGCCAATCTCACGACCAAGCGGGGTGAGGCGTTCATCGGCATTGTCCTGGCGCAGCACCATACGGTATTCGCTTCGGCTTGTCATCATCCGGTAAGGGTCCATTGTTCCCTTTGTAACAAGGTCATCAATCAAGGTGCCTATATAGCTTTCTTGCCGCGGAAAAGTATACTCTTCTATTTGTAACACTTTTTTTGCTGCATTTATACCTGCCACCAAGCCCTGCGCTGCGGCTTCCTCATAACCAGAAGTACCATTAAACTGTCCCGCACCATAAAGCCCCTCTATCTCTTTATACTCTAGTGTGGGCTTTAGAGCCAGCGGATCTATGCAATCATACTCAATTGCATACGCCGGGCGCATAATTTCCACATTTTCAAGCCCTTTGATAGAGCGGTACATCTCTATTTGCACGCTAAGCGGCAGGGAAGTGGACATGCCTTGCAGGTACATCTCTTTTGTATTTAGCCCACAGGGCTCTACAAATATCTGGTGGTGGTCTTTATCTGCAAAGCGTACCACCTTATCCTCTATACTGGGGCAGTAGCGCGGGCCAACTCCTTCGATGTTGCCGGAGTACATGGCAGACTTTTTGATATTATCTAAAATGATTTGGTGTGTTTTTAAATTGGTATAAGCCAAATGGCAAACAACCTGATTTTGGAGTTCTCCCGTAGTCATAAAACTAAAGGGCGTTATTTGCTCATCGCCGGGCTGTACTTTTAAAACGTTATAATCAATCGAATCTTTATGCACACGGGCAGGGGTACCTGTTTTAAACCGGCGCATTGGCAGCCCAAGCTCTTTTAACTGTAAAGCCAGGGGCTGGGCTGCAGCAATTCCATCCGGCCCAGAAGAGTAATGTACAAACCCAATGTGCACAGTACCTGCCAAATAGGTACCCGTAGCCAATATTACAGCTTGTGCCCATATAGTATCGCCTGTTTTGGTTACAAGAGATTCTATCTTCTCATTTTTTATGTTTAAAGAACATATTTCCACTTGCAATACGCTAAGCTTATCTGTGTTTTCCAACAGCAATTTCATATAAGAATGGTATGCAGAACGATCCGTTTGCACACGCAAACTATGTACAGCAGGGCCTCTTCCTTTATTAAGCATCCGACTTTGTAAAAAGGTTGCATCGGCAGCCAAGCCCATTACACCACCCAAAGCATCTATTTCTCGCACCAAATGCCCTTTTGCAGTGCCTCCAATGCTGGGATTACAGGGAAGATTGGCGATAGAATCTAAAGAAAGAGTAACAAGGGCTGTTTTAACCCCCAATTTAGCCGCTGCAACTGCCGCCTCTACGCCAGCGTGCCCCCCGCCCACTACAACAACATCATATTTCAACATTTAAACCACAGCCCTCTAAAATTTCCAAGTATATATTTTTATTTTCCTACACAAAAATTCTCAAAAATGGCATCTATTACTTCATCCGATACATTTTCGCCCGTTAGCTTCATAAGTGCGTTTATCGCTTCTTGCACCAATATTCCTACAGCATCCATTGTCATTTCTTCCGCAATCACGTCTATGCTTTCCTGCAAAAACTGCTGCGCCTGTAAAACGGCCGCCAACTGCCGCTCGTTTGCCAGTAGGGGAGCATTGGTATCTACTGTGCTTAAATTAACAGCTTTTAAAATGCTCTCTTTTAAAATATCATAGGCTTCTTCTTCTTTGGCGCTTAACAAAAGCACCTGGGTAAAGTAAGGAGAGAGTTTTTCTGCTTTTACCTCTACCCCTAAATCAACTTTGTTTAAAATAGCAACAGATGGTTTCCCTGCGCACTGCTTGGCAAGCTCTATATCTTTGGCCTGTAGGGGAGAAGAAGAATCATAAACAGCCAAAATTAGGGATGCCTGCTCTAGTTCTTTTTGTGTCCTCTCAATTCCTTTTTGCTCCACAACATCTTGGGTATCATGCATACCGGCAGTGTCCGATATCCAAAATGGAATTCCATTTAACTGTATTTGCTCTTGTATAACATCGCGGGTTGTGCCAGCTATTTCGGTAACAATGGCCCTGTCTTGCCGGGACAACAGATTGAAAAGGGTAGACTTGCCCACATTTGGGCTGCCCGCAATTACCGTTTTTACCCCGCGCTTTATTGTTATTCCATCCCTATAAGTAGATAGAAGTTGCAAAAGTACTTTATTAGCATTGCTTAAACGCTGGGCTATTTTGGGCATTTCAATATCTTCCACGCCCTCTTCGGGATAATCCATAACAGCTGCCATATGAGAAGCTAGCTGTATTAAATCATTTTTAACGGCATCTACCTTTTTATACAAATCACCATGCATGGCAGCAGAGGCCATGGCAACGCCCTGCTCGGACGTAGATGAAATAATATCCATCACGGCCTCTGCCTGAGAAAGATCCATTCTGCCATTTAAAACCGCACGCTTGGTATATTCTCCTGGTTCTGCCGGCGCAGCCCCTGCCAAAAAACAGGCGCGCAAAACAAGCTTAGAAACCTCCTCACCACCGTGGCAGCTAAATTCGACAGTATCTTCTCCTGTGTAGCTATGGGGGGCAACAAAGCAAAGCGCAATGCCATCATCTATTATTTTATCTTGCAAATAAAAATTGCCATATACAGCTGTGTATCCCTTCATATCTGCAAGAGATTTTTTGTTGTTTGCTTTAAAGATCTTTTGGGCTATTGTAAAACAATCTGCGCCCGAAATCCTTATAACGGCAATCCCACCGGTGCCCGGGGGAGTAGCAATTGCCGCAATGGTATCGTTTTGCATTTCATTCTCCTTCTTAAAAAATAACAGTCCTATTTTAGCACATGTTAAACAAAAATAAAAAACAAATTTATAGGCCAATAAAAAAGGAAGCAGGTTTTAACCTGCTTCCTTAGTTTTACAGCTCTATTTTTCCGTACAAAGGTAAGTCTTGTCCATCTGTAATTGCTTCCCTTTGTTTTGGTACCACCGGCTGAGCATTTGCATTGCGCTCTTTGTTTGCAAACTCTCTTTCTGGGGTAGAAGTACGGGGCTTGTCCTGAAAATTCCTGCCGCGGGAGGGGCCTCTTCTGGAAGATCCACCCGGCCTTGATCCAGAATGTCCGCCTCTGCCATCTCTCGGCTTTTTACCGCCGCCCTTGTACTCACGTTTGGCTTTCCACTCTCCGCCGTCTGTGGCAGATGGATCGGTGGATTTTATCACCACCTGGCGCTCTGTGTCCGCTCCGGTAGATTCACTTTCCAGCCCGTCAATCTCACTAATAGTGGTATGCACAATCAAGCGTTCGTATGCATTCATTGGCTGTAAAGTTCTGTGGCGGTTGTTTTTCAGTACATCCTTTGCAACCTGGCGCGCAAGTTCTGTCAGCTCTGCTTCTCGGCGGTTGCGGTATCCCTCAACATCCAGCCTTAAGCGTACAAACTCAGGATCTTTTTTATCAATTCCCTTGTTTACAGCGCGCTCTGTAAGATAGCTGAGAGCCTGAATTGTATCGCCGCGAATTTCTAAGTACTGAGAAACCGTATCGCTCTCAATTCTCAACAAGGTAGAGTCCCCTTGTTTAAAAGCATGAATTTGATGCTGCTCTACACCGGCTGCATCCAATATTCCGGATACATACGAAACCGCACGGGAAACGCCCGAGTTTGGAGCAACCTCTATAGGCTCTTCTGGCTCTGTAAAAAAGGATGTTGCTTTTGGGGCCGCTTCTGCTTGCACTACATCTTTTTTCTTTTGCTCTGGCAGTTCCTGCTTTTCGGCAGGCACTTTCTTTTCAACAACAGGCTTTTCCGCCGCCACTTCGTGCTCAACATCATCCGCAGATACCCGAACTTTTGCCGGCACAGATTTAAACAGCCGCTTAACAGGCAAATCCAGTATTTCTACACTCACATCATCACGGCTAAGGCCCAGCTCTTGGCAGCCCTTTTCAACGGCTTCTTCTACAGTTTTACCGGTAGAAATAACCTCTCTCATGGATTGGTCCCCCTTTCACAAATCGATAAAACACATAGCCAACCAAAAATGTTTTTTATTCTTTGTCGGCTTCTTTAGCATCTTTGTCTGCATCGTCGGCACTTACTTCTTCTGCGTCTACCTCTATGGGTTCATCTGCCGCAGGGGAGGATGCCTTTTTTTCTTCTTCCAAATACTTTTCGGCATCTATCTCGCGTGCCTTTGCCAAACGGATACGGGCAAGCTCTGCATCAGAGAGTTCTTTGGTTACAACATTGCCCTTATCATCTTTAACAGTAATTTTCTTTTTGGCTTTTTTGGCCTTTTTGCGCTCTTCAATTTCCTGCATAATCTCTGTTTTTATCTTTTCGGGATCATACATCTTTCTTAGTACCAATTGCTGTATGGTTTGCACCACGTTAGAGATAGTGTAGTAAAGCGAGAAGCCTACCGGTACAGTAAAGGCAAACCAACCAAACATAACGCTCATAACCACTGTCATTACCAACATGCTGGTTTGCCCCTGCTGCTGGCCGCTGGTTTTCATAACAATAAACTGAGAAGCCAACATCGTAACGATAGACAGGATGGGCATGATAAGATATTTATTAAAAGCAAATGTTGGGCTTACAGAAAGGTCTAGGCGAAGGAAGTCGAACTTAAAGTCGTTTACTTTTTGAATGGTTTCTTCGCTGATGGCAACGTGTGTTTTTACTTCGTTTCCGTCTGCATCGGTGGTGGTTATCTCGGCGCCTTCTTTAAACCATTCCGATTTTTCAGAATCTTTAAATGCACCAATCAAAAGCGATTCTTTGGTATAGCCCTGTTTTGCAATGCCAGAATCGGGATCATATACTTCGTAAATTGCCGATGCATTGCTAATTTCTTCGGCGGTAACATTTAACATATACTGCATAGGTGCCTGGATAACGGCGATGATACCAAACAGCACAATCATGTTAACTGCCATTGGCAGGCAACCTGCTGTCATTTTAAGGTTATTTTCTTCCTGAAACTTCATAACCTCTTCGTTTGCACGCTTTTGGTCTTTTGCCCATTTGCTTTGTATCTCTTTAATCATGGGCTGAAAAGCCGCCATACGTACCTGGCTCTTTTGCTGCTTAATAGAAAGCGGGAACATCAAAAGCCTTACAAGAATTGTAAAAAGGATAATTGTAATACCGTAGTTTCCCACCAAGTTGTAAATAAATTGCATTACAAACCCAAGAGGGCCAGCCAAAAAACCAAACATATTGCTCATGCATTCTTCCTATCTGCCACCTGTGCGCCCGGCGGCCTTGTAATTAATTTTAACATTGGCTTGCACAATATATGGGGCCAATGCAAAGCTACTTATGTTTTTTGCCAGATTTTTCCCGCCAAAGCTTCCGTTCTTCATTCTTCCAAAAACCTTTAAGTGGGGGAGGATCGTATCCGACTTTTCCAAAAGGATTGCAACGTAATAGCCGCCAGGCCGAAAGGGCAATCCCTTTTATAACACCATGAATTTCGATCGACTGCATCGCATACTCCGAGCAAGTAGGCGTAAAACGGCAGTTGTCTCCCAAATGTGGGGATATGTATTTTTTATACCCTCTCAAAAGCCATAACAAAAACCGTTTCATAATTTCCTTATTTTACAAAATAGAAATATTCTCTTTTTCAAAAATCTTTACCATTGTACTAGCCAATTGTGTCGATTTTAGGGAAGAAGTTCTTACCCGGCCCACCAAAACAATATCATAGGGGCCAATTCCATTTGGTGCTGCCATAAGCAACCCGTTTTTCATAATACGGCGGGCTCTGTTGCGTTTTACCGCATTACCCACTTTTTTACTGCAGGTAAAACCAACCCTTGTTTTGCCGGTATTGTTTTTTCTTACATAAACCACAAGATAGGGATGTATAACGCTTATTCCCTTACGATAGGTGCGCTGAAAATCTGAATTATATACCAAAGACGTATAAGGCTGCATATTTCCCCCAAAACAAAACCAGATAAAGCAAAAAGAAGCCTCGCATTTGCGAGGCTTCTTTACAAATGGAACCTAATCCATTTCCGGCACTATGTTGCCCTCTCTCCTGACGGAAAGAAACCAGCACACAAGGCCATAACACCGTCGCAATTATACAGTTGTTAATTTTGCACGGCCTTTGCTGCGGCGGGCTTTTATAACTTTACGCCCCCCCCGCGTCCTCATACGGCTGAGAAAACCATGTTCACGAGTTCTCTGCCGCTTCTTAGGCTGATAGGTTCTTTTCATCAATATCCCTCCATATCTTACACCCGCGGCGCGGGGATGTTAACATCATTTTTATCATAGACAAACCTCTAACCCTACGAAAAACCAGTATACAGGAACTTTGTTTTGTTTGTCAACTTATTTTACATTGTTTAGCAAAAACCGTAAATATCTTTTTTTGTATATATATCGTATATAATACTATTAATAATAGGGAAGCATTGCCTTGGTTTTTGATTTATGGTATAATTACAGCAGTCGTAAATGCTTATTCTTATGGCATTTACGTGTTTTTATTGCATAAAAAGGATGTTTTTATTTTTTTCGCTTTTTGTTATTAAAAAAATAAAAGCATCCTTATATTACTGGTGTATGGGGTGTCTTTTATTGGATTCGATTGTTGATATTTTTAGTGCCGTTAAGCAGTATTGCAAAGAGCGGGTAGCCCCCGCAACCTTCGACCTTTTTTTTGCCGACCTTGAGCCCCAAACTTTTGAAAACGGAGGGGCCGTAATAAAAGTACGCTCCGATTTTGTAAAGGGTGTTTTGCAAGAGAGATATATTCCCATGCTTAAAAAAGGCTTTGAGTCTTTTTTAGGTTTTGAAGTAGACGTTATTTTAACCGTGGATGAAAAACCTGTTGAAAAGCCCGCAAACAATAGTGGCCGCTACGATTATACCTTTGAAAATTTTATTGTAGGTTCTAATAACCGTTTTGCACACGCAGCGGCCTCCAGCGTAGCCGCAAATCCCTCTCACTCCTGGAACCCATTGTTTATCTATGGGGCCTCGGGCCTTGGCAAAACCCACCTTCTTTTTGCCATACAGTATAAAATACTGGAAGACCACCCCTCTTACAAAATCTCTTATGTAGATGGAGACCGCTTTACAAACGAAATCATCACCGCCATCCAAGAAAAGAAGATGGCGGAATTTCATGATAAATACCGCACAGCAGATGTTCTTTTGGTAGATGACATCCAATTTATCGGCGGTAAAGAATCCACACAGGAAGAATTCTTCCACACCTTTAATACATTATACAACTCTGGCAAACAAATTGTATTGGCAAGTGACCGCCCTCCAAAAGAAATTAAAAGCTTGGACGACCGCCTGCGCACCCGTTTTGAGTGGGGGCTTACCGCAGATATTCAACCTCCCGATTTTGAGACAAGGATGGCCATTATCCGCCGCAAGGCTTCTTTGCTTAACCTTGATATCCCAGATGATGTTGCCGAGTTTATAGCCAACCATCTTAAAAACAACGTGCGCCAATTAGAGGGCACCGTTAAAAAGCTAAACGCGTATTATTTGTTAGAAGGAATACAGCCTGTAATAGGTGCAGCCCAAAACGCAATTAAAGATATTTTAAACGAGACCCAGCCCCTGCCCGTAACCATCGAAAAAATCACCAGTGAAGTTGCCCGCACCTATAACGTATCTACAGACGATATCCGCAGCCGTAAACGAAGCGCCAATATCTCTACAGCGCGCATGGTTTGCATGTACTGTGTACGGGAGATTACAGGCATCAGCATGGAAGACATTGGCTCTGAATTTGGCGGACGAGACCACTCTACCGTTGTGTACGCCTGCAACACCATTTCTTCACGCATTAACAGCGATACCCACCTGAAAGAAACCGTAGAAGACATTATAAAAAATGTAAGAATGTAGCCGGCGAGTTTTCAACTTATTTTAAACTTTTAACTTTATTCTTTTAGTCTTTTCAATATCCACAACTTTTAAAAATGTCGTCAACATTTTTTTCCACCAGTTTTACACAAACAAAAACATCAAAAAACAGCGCCTCCTTTGGCTTTCTTATTTCTTTCAACTTTTCCCCGGCCTCTACTACTACTACTAAAATAAAAAATAAAGTAAGTGTAAAGAAGGGTTTTTATGAAATTTACTTGTGATAAAAAAATGCTGGCCGAAGCAACCGCAGGTGTATCCCGTGCCATCAGCCCATCTTCTACCGTTCCCATTCTTCAAGGCGTGCTTTTAAATGCCAGCGGCTATAACCTGGAACTAACAGGTTACGATTTGGAAATGGCTATCACAACAAAACTTACCGTAAATGTTACCGAGCCCGGCCAAGTGGTTTTACCCGCAAAATTGTTTGGCGATATGCTGCGCAATATGTCTGGCGAAGAAGTAGAACTTGTTTGCGACGACAGCACCCTTGCTACCCATATCCGTTCGGGCATTACAGAATATGACATTATTGGTATGAGCGCTGCGGATTTTCCGGAGCTTCCAAACCCAGGGGCAGATCCTGCTTTTGATATTGATGCAGCCGAACTTGCTTCTATGATTGGCAGCACCTTATATGCTGTAAGCACAGATGATAAAAAACCTGCACATACAGGAGAGCTTTTTTCTATAGAAGAAAAAGAACTTACCATAGTTGCACTGGATGGATACAGACTTGCCATTACAAAACATCCTATTTTGTCTGATAGAGAAATAAGCATTATTGTTCCGGCAAAGGCAGCATCCGAGGTTGCGAGGTTAACAGCAGATTCGGGCGAAGTGGTGCAGGTACAAGCAAACCGGCGGTATGTTGTTTTTAACGGCGGTGGCTATACTGTTATGAGCCGTTTGCTTGAAGGCGAATTTATTAGTTACAAAACAGTGTTGCCCCAAAGCTGCAAAACAAGGGTTATTGTTGATGTAAATACTTTTGAAAAAGCAATTGACCGATGCAGTGTTATTATTACCGAGCGACTGAAAAACCCTCTGCGGGTGGTTTTTGCAGATAATATGATTCACATCCGCTGCGAAACACAGCTTGGCCGTGTTAGCGACCAGTTGGAAGCTTCTATTGAGGGCGAGCGGGTAGAAATTGGTTTTAACTATAGGTATCTTTTAGATGCTTTGCGCAATACCGGATGTGACCAAGTAGTAATCGAGTTGAACGGCCCTTTGTCTCCTGTAAAAATTATGCCTACAGAAGGGGACGAATTTATTTTCTTGGTACTGCCGGTGAGGTTTAAGAATGACTAAGGTTGCAATAAAAACTCCCGAAATTAGGCTGGATGCCCTGATGAAGTTTAGCGGCATGTGCCAAACAGGGGGACAGGCAAAAATATTAATTCAAGAAGGTCAGGTATTTGTAAACGGAACAGCATGTTTGCAAAGAACCAAAAAAATACATGTGGGTGATGTGGTTTCTTATGCAACCCAAACAGTAGAGGTGACCGGGTCGTGAAAATACATTCCCTTTATATTCATCAAATGAGGAATATAAAACAAGCAGAGTTTTCTCCCGATCCCGACTTAACCGTAATTGCCGGGCAAAACGGGCAAGGGAAAACAAATTTGTTGGAGTGTGTTTGGCTGCTTACGGGCGCAAAAAGCTTTCGCGGCAGCAAAGATTACGATCTTGTAAATTCTTCTTACGAGTTTGGCCGTTTGGAAGGTAAAATAGAAACCGAAAATGTTGCAAAAAACATAGAACTGTTTATAGGTGGCAAAAAAAACGATAAAAAAGGCCGCTTTGCAAAAGTAAACGGGGTAGATTATGGCAGGGCAAGTTCTATAGCCGGTATTTTTACGGCAGTGGTGTTCGATCCCAGCCATCTTAAATTGGTAAAAGGCGGCCCGGAAGAAAGACGAAAGTTTTTAGACGCAGCGCTTTGCCAGCTTTATCCCGGCTACCTTACAACCCTTAGACGTTACAATCGTGCTCTTAGCCAAAAAAATGCCCAGCTAAAAAGATATAGCGGGCAAGACCAAAATACAGTTTTAGATGCATACGATGCAGAGCTTGCTGCTCAGGGCGAAGAAATTATGCGTAAGCGGGCGGCCTACTTGCAAGAAACTGCCCCAAAAGCAGAAATTTTGTATGATGAAATATCAAAGGGAACCGAAATTTTAAAGATAAAATATAGGCCCTGCTGCCCACAAGGAGAACTGGCCCAGCTCTTATCACAAAAAAGAAACACTGATGTGCAGGCGGGTTTTTGCACAGCGGGCCCGCACAGAGAAGATTTTGATTGCATTATTAATAATACCAGCGCGCGTGCCTTTGGCAGCCAGGGCCAGCAGCGCAGCGCAGTATTAAGTATAAAGCTTGCCGAGGCCTATACAGCAAAACAAATTACAGGGCAGTATCCGGTTTTGCTTTTGGATGATGTGCTAAGTGAACTGGACGAAAGCAGGCAATCTTTCCTGTTAAGCAAAATGGGAGAAATACAAAGTATTGTAACTACCTGTGACGCTTCTTCTTTTGGCAGAACCGCCGGCAAAATTGTAAAAATGGAAAATGGAATGCTTACCGACTGAAGAAAGCAGGAGCCTATGTATTTGCACTTAGGGCAAGAATCTATGGTTGCCACCAAAGAGATTGTGGGTATTTTTGATTTGGATACCTCTACTCTTTCTAAAAAAACAAGGGATGCACTTGCAAAAGCACAAAAAGAGGGCCGGGTGGTTAATACCGGGCCAGATTTGCCCCGCAGCTTTGTTTTAACCCGAAATTCTTCTTTTTATATCAGTCAGCTATCCACATCTACGCTAAAAAGCCGTGCCGAAAGCAGTTTAAATAAACGGTTTTTTGAATAAGAGCAATATCCCATTGCATTATTGTACAGAAAGGATTCGATATGGCAGAAACGTTTAATCACGAATATGACGGCAGCCAAATCCAGGTATTGGAGGGTTTGGAGGCCGTACGCAAAAGGCCGGGTATGTACATTGGTTCTACCGGGCCCCGGGGCTTGCACCACTGTGTTTACGAAATTGTAGACAACGCCATTGATGAGGCGCTGGCAGGTTTTTGCGATCATATAGAAGTTACCATTAAAAAAGATAACATTATGGAAGTTACCGACAACGGACGCGGTATACCGGTTGGCATTCAGCCAAAGTTGGGTATTTCTGCGGTAACGGTTGTATTTACCGTACTGCATGCAGGCGGTAAGTTTGGCGGAGAAAACTCTAGTTACAAAGTATCGGGCGGTTTGCACGGTGTAGGTGCCAGCGTTGTTAATGCACTTAGCGAGTGGCTTACCGTAGAAGTGCGCACCGGGGGTGAGTCTTACAAACAGGGCTTTCATCGCGGTATAGAGGATACCCCCCTGCAAAAAGTGGGTCCTACCGATATGCAGGGAACGTTGGTGCGCTGGAAAGCAGACCCCGAAATTTTTGAAGAGACAGAATACGAATACGAAACTTTGCTTACCCGTTTGCGTGAGCAGGCATTTTTAAATGCCGGTGTACGCATTACCCTTACCGACGAAAGGGAGGGAAAAGAGCAAAGTGAATCTATGCGTTACGAGGGTGGCATTCGCAGCTTTGTAGAGCATATTCATAAACGCCGTTCTCTTACTGTGCTTCATCAGCCTGTTATTTATTTTTCTTCTACAGAAGGAGAAAATATAGCAGAAGTTGCATTACAGTATAACGAAAGCTATAACGAACTTCTATTAAGCTTTGCAAATAATATCCATACGCCCGATGGTGGAACCCACGAGCAGGGATTTAAAACAGCCATAACCCGTGTATTTAACGATTTTGGCCGCGAAAAAGGGTTTATTAAAGAAAAAGACGAAAACCTGCAGGGCAATGATGTGCGCGAGGGTATGACGGCTATTATAAGTGTTAAGCTTTGTGATGCTCAGTTTGAGGGCCAAACAAAAGCAAAGCTGGGCAATACCGAAATACGCGGCCTTGTAGAGGGCATGGTTTACGAAAAGCTAAAAGAGTATTTTGAAGAAAACCCCGCCGTAGCAAAAATTATATACGAAAAAGCTCTTAGTGCCGCGCGTGCGCGCGAAGCAGCAAAACGTGCCAGAGAAATGGTTCGTCGCAAAACAGTTATGGAAAACAACCGTATGCCCGGCAAATTGGCAGATTGCCGCGAGCAGGATCCCTCTAAAACCGAGCTATACATAGTTGAGGGTGACTCCGCCGGCGGTTCGGCAAAAATGGGTCGAGACAGCAGCATACAGGCCATTCTTCCCCTATGGGGCAAAATGCTTAACGTAGAAAAGGCCCGTATCGAAAAAGTTTTCAATAACGAAAAAATGATGCCGGTGGTTACCGCCCTTGGCTGTGGCATTGGAGAAGACCTAGATGTTTCCAAAATTCGGTATCATAAAATATTTATCATGGCCGATGCCGACGTAGACGGAAGTCACATTTGTACATTGCTTCTTACCTTCTTCTTTAGGTTTATGCGGCCGGTGTTAGAGCATGGGTACATTTATGTTGCACAGCCGCCCTTGTTTAAACTGGCAAAAGGCAAAGATATTCGTTATGCCTATACCGAAGAAGAAATGACACAATTTTCCCGTGAGATGGGCGAGCCTAAAATAAGCCGTTATAAGGGCCTTGGTGAGATGAACCCCGAGCAGCTTTGGGAAACAACCATGAACCCCGAAAATCGCGTGTTTGTTCAAATTTCTATCGAAGATGCTGAAAAAGCAGACGAAACCTTTACCATCTTGATGGGCGATAAAGTAGAGCCGCGCAGACAGTTTATAGAAGCAAACGCAAAGTATGCAAACCTTGACGTATAAAAAAGCAACAAAAGCAGAGGCAGCGTCAAACTAAATTCGCAGCCGGAAGGGGTACCAAACCTTTATGGAACAGGATAGAAAAGTTTTTGTAGAAGCATATCCAGAATCGACCCTGATTGTAAGAGACATCGAAAAAGAGATGAAAGAAGCATTTCTCGATTATTCGATGTCGGTTATTGTGGCAAGGGCATTGCCGGATGTGCGTGACGGATTAAAACCTGTACACAGGCGTATTTTACATACCATGCACGAGCTGGGCAACGATCCGTCTCACGCATTTAAAAAGAGCGCTACCACAGTAGGTGCTGTGCTGGGTGATTATCACCCGCATGGTGACGCATCTGTTTATGATGCTATGGT
>JBKEAM010000045.1:0-109147 GCA_047972265.1 Oscillospiraceae bacterium
GATGTTGCCTATACCATGTGTGACGTGCCCATTTTTGCCATGACCTCTGCCGTTACAGACCAAGTGCACGAGCGCATAAACATCATGTCTCGCAATACGGTGCTGTCTACACTTACCATCATTTTAGTATCGGTGGCTGTGCCATTGGTTTACCCGGTTATTGGGGCTTTTTATACCGCACTACTGGTTGCATTGGCCGCCGCCGGCATGATGTTTTTTATGAGCCGATTTGCCAAAGAACGCTATATTAATAAGGACGAAGAGGCTATTACCATTAAAAGCATGCTGCAATACGTAAAAGACAATAAATATTTGCGCATTGGGTTTTTGGGCATTATGTTGCTAAGTGTTACCAGCATGACAAATACAGTTATAACCTATTTTGCCACCTATAACTTAAACGATTTGGGCTTGGTAAGTGTGCTTACCCTAATTATTGCGGTGCCTATGTTGATACTGGGGCTTTTTATGCCCGTGCTTACAAAAAGATTTGACAAATTTCATTTACTAATAGTGGGTGTTGTAGGGCAAACCATTTTAAGCTGTTTATGTTATTTTGTTGGATACCAAAACTTTGTGTTGTTTGTGGTTTTGTTGGGTTTACGCTGCATCTTTTTGGGCATACAAGTTATTTTGCAGCTTCAATTTACCGGAGACTTTGTAGAATACGGCGAGTTTGTTACCGGCAAGCGATTGCAGGGGACCGCATACTCTATACAAACCTTTGTCTTTAAATTTATGAATGCTGTTCCGGCTGCCGTAGCGATGTTTATTTTGGGTGCGTCTGGATTTATTGAGGGTGAGGGCGTTGTACAGCCCCCCGCTGCGCTTGACGCCATATGGGTCTTATTTATACTATCCCCTGTAGTGGGCGCGCTGCTTTCTCTGCCGTTTTTTGCCAAGTACAAGCTGCGGGATAAAACTGTGCAGATTATGGCTGCCGCAAATTCTGGCGAAATTACCCGCGAAGAAGCCGCTGCCCAATTGCCCAAAAACATATAGCAATGCGGTACACCGGCAGGTGTTTGCTTTTGCTATAGCCCTGTTATACATATTTTAAAATAACCCCAACACTCCATTTTATTTATAAATTTAAAAAGCCCCCATAATGGGGGCCTTTTTGTTTTAATTTTAAAGTTGTTGCACACAATAACCAAGCCCTGTAAGAAGTACAAATGTGTAGTTGTTGCCAAGGGCTATCTTGCCCAAATTTTTGCCTGTTATTACATAGGTTCCATCGGCAAAGGTAAATGTAAGGGTACGGTTTGTACCATTAAGCGCATCAAATACAAAGTGCTGCACATGGTCTAGGTTATAGCCAGAGGCATCTACCGTAAGTTTACCATTGTTTGGCAGGGCAACCAGCTGGTTATATACCGTAATCCAGTAATTATAGTGGCGGTCGTAGTAATCGTCACCGGTTGAGATGGGGTTGAGAACTGGAGTTGGGGTTGGTGAAGGGGTGGGGGGTTGATCTGGGACAATACCTATATAAGTGAAAAAAATTACGCTTCTGGAGAAATACGGTTCCCAATAATCAAGTGCTTCTTGTAATGAGTTAAATTCATTTGCAAATACCATGCCCCTACTGTCACCCCAATGATCAGTTGCCTGATAAATTTTATCACCAACTATCACATTGTCTCCTTCACTAAGGTATAGTACTACGCCATTTTCAAATTTGGGCGCAGTATCTGATAACGAGCCATCCTCATTGTAATAGCTTGCAAAAAGAACAGTCTTTGCCGCCTTAACTTCTACTGGCTTTGCGAACACCCCAATGACCAGAACAAAACATATGCATAATCCCAATGACATTAATTTTTTAATCATGCCAAAAACCCCTCAATAAATATAATTTATAAGAACGTTTGCAGTTTATCTTACCACAACGCCCACCACAACTAGGTAAACAATTGGCAACCTACTAAAATTTTAATTTTAGGGCATATCAATAGAACCCGTATGCCTTTTTATATATTATAATGTGGCATATATGTGCTAAACAGATGCGCAAGCAATTACTTACATACTGTAAAAATCTTTACAGTACGTAATTTAAAAACACACAACTTATTTTATTATTCCATTTGCAAAGCATTTTAGGCTATTGGGTGGCACCAAAAAAGACCCCCTTGCGGGAGCCTTTTTTGCTTTACTTTTAAAGTTGCTCTATACAGTAGCCAAGGCTTGTAAGTAAATTAAACGTATGGTTGTGCCCAAGGGCTATGCTCTTCATGTTTTTACCTTTTATCACATAGGTTCCGTCGGCAAAGGTAAACGTAAGGGTACGGCTTGTACCGGCAAGCGCATCAAACACAAAGTGCTGCACATGGTCTATGTTATAGCCAGAGGCATCTACCGTAAGCTTACCATTGTTTGGCAGGGCAACCAACTGGTTATATACCGTAATCCAGTAGTTATAGTGGCGGTCGTAGTAATCGTCACCGGTTGAAATAGGGTTGAGTGGTGCCGGTGGTGTAGGAGCGACATAATTATAGACAATATTAGTAATCACGTTATTCTGCGCAGTAACGATTACCGGGCCGATGTTCCATGAATATGGTGCTCCTACATCATCCAGAAAATGGCCTGCTGGTATGGTGATTGTATATGTTTTGGTGCGATCATACTTTAAATCCGCTGGGGTAAGAGCATCAATCCAAGCATGAGTGCTATTAATATTACCATCATAGTAATCAGCTCGGCTATTCCAAATATAGTGGGTTGTACCATCATAAACATCAATCTTTCCGCCGGAAATGCCAAATCCAAAATTCTCCAAAATAATTAACACCGCATTCGTATTAATAGTAACGCCTTTAATCCCGATCATATTCGCCTTAACTTCTACTGGCTTTGCAAACACACCTGCAACCAGGGCAAAACATATGCATAATCCCAATGACATTAATTTTTTAATCATGCCAACCCCCTTAATAAATATTATTTACAAAAACATTTACACTCTATCTTATCACAATGTAATCTCCCATAAAGTAAATTATTGGCAACCTAATATTCATTCATTTACAGCATGCATTTTGCAGCAATTACCTGCATAAACTCCATCCTGCAACCCAGGCTACCCATGCAGCTAAAAACTTTTTTGGCATAGCCTTTTCGTTTATAGCAATTGCAATAACAACACACCCTCCATCTTTGGGCACCATTGCTAAAAACGCTGTTATTAGGTATAATTTGTACGATAAACCAACATAAAACAAGGTATTAGGGGGTCTTATTGATATGAAGGTTAAAATAAACGCGGCTTCCAGAATTTTTACAACAGCAGTGCTTATTCTTATTCAGGCGTCGCTGATTGCTGATCTTTTAGTAAGTTTTGTAAACTGGGGCCCTGCGGTAACTTTTATTTTGGGTGTGCTTAATATTGTAATTGTGCTGCACTTAATTAGAAAAAACGACCAAGCGGGATACAAAATTGTTTGGATACTGGTGGTTGTGCTTTTGCCTGCCGTTGGCGGCCTGCTGTATTTAATGTACGGCACCAAGCTGCCGGCCAAAAGCCTGCAGCTTGCGTTGGATAAAGAACATCAGGCAACGCTAAACTATTTAAAGCAAGACACCACTGTTTATAACAATATTAAAGCAGCCGATAACCGTGCGGCCAGTATGTTAACCTACCTTAACAACATTACCCACTACCCTGCTTATGCCAACACAGCTACCAAATATTACCCCATGGGTGAAGATATGTATGAGGATATGCTTGCCGAGTTGGGACAGGCAAAGCACTTTATTTTTATGGAATATTTTATTATTGAAGATGGCAAAATGTGGCAGGGAATTTTAAATATTTTAGAAGAAAAAGCAAGCGCGGGGGTGGACGTTCGGCTTTTATACGATGATGCCGGATGCATTGCCTTGCTGCACTCTAAATTTGCAAAGCGAATGCAGGCCAAGGGCATTAAGTGTGTACCTTTTAATAAGGTGGTGCCCTTTTTGGCACTGCGCATGAACAACCGCGACCACCGAAAGATTACCGTAATAGACGGACACACAGCGTTTAATGGCGGTATTAATATTGCGGATGAATACATTAACGAGACCAAAAAATTTGGCGTGTGGAAAGACACCGGGGTGATGCTAAAAGGCGATGCTGTATGGAACTTTACCCTGATGTTTTTAGAAACTTGGAATGCAGTATCTAAGGAGAAAATAGAACCGCAGGATTTGGTAAACTACAAGCCCGATGTGCATAGCGACAATATTTATAACACAAAGGGTTTTGTGCAGCCATACCCTGAAACACCACTGGACAATGAAGCCGTGGCAGAGAATGTGTATATTGATATGCTAAACCAAGCCACAGATTACGTGCATATTTTAACGCCGTATTTAATTATTGGCGAAAACATGAAGGCCGCATTGGAGCTGGCCGCAAAACGCGGGGTGGATGTGCGCATTGTTACGCCCGGCGTACCCGATAAAAAAATTGTATACCTGCAAACCCGCTCTCACTATCGTGAGTTGATTGAGGCCGGGGTAAGAATATTTGAATATACCCCGGGATTTTTGCACGCAAAAAGTTTTGTTTCGGACGATCGTATTGGTATAGTGGGCACAATAAACCTAGATTACCGGAGCCTGTACCTGCATTTTGAATGCGGCACTTTGATTATAGGAACCGATACGGTGATGGACCTAAAGAATGATACGGCCGAAACCATAGCCCAAAGCCGTGAGGTAACATTGGCCGATTGCCCAAGCGGGCTGATTGCTGCCTTGCGAGACTCGGTAGTAAGGGTGGTTGCACCGCTAATGTAACCCACATAAAAACCAATAGCCTCCATATTGCTTATTTAAATTAATTGCTTTTAATACAACAAAAAAAGCCCCCATAATGGGGGCTTTTTTTTGCGAGGTACAATCCGCAAAGCTAGTAAATAAACTCAAAACATGGCAAACCCAAGGTTTTTTCATCTTTATATCCTTAAATAAAATCTGCTATACCTCTGCATATGCAACTAATGGTGGTTGTAAATCTTACAGGCTCTTCAATTTCTACTTATTTCTATTAACATAAATATTTTTCTATCCGCAACAAATACTATAAAACCAACACAAGCAAGTATGGCAGACAAAATTTGATACATCGAAAAACTCATATTAAAAAGTATGGTATGAGCACACATATTGATGAAAAAGTGGATTAATATAGCAGGGATTATGCTCCCGTTACTTTTTACCTGTACCCACGATATTATAATAGACAGTGCTGTCATAAACATAATAGAAAATAAATATCCCACTATTCCGTTTTCAAAATCGAAGTGCCATGCCCCCCATATAATGCCAACAACAAGAGCGGATGATATTAGTGGCAACTTTTGATTGAGCGCGGGAAGTAAAAACCCACGCCAGCCTATTTCCTCTGCAATACAACCTGCAATTATGCACAAAATGCTAATTGTTAACGAGGGAGTTTCCCACTGAGAAAAGGTATTGTTTAAAAGATTTAAACTATAGCTGAAGATGAAAAACACAGCGGATAAAGCGGCGATACTGGCAAGACAATATGTCCACCCTTTTTTGCTTATTCCAAACCTCTGCTTTATATCAAATATTACCCCTTTGTTTTGCCTTACAACAAGCAACACTACAAGTGCCAACGCAGGCGCAAATTGAGGAAAAGTAAGTGAGTAATTTCTGGCATTTTGAAAAACCAAATTGAGCAATAAAGATAAGCAGCTTAAAGCAAAAACAAGAACTATATAAATTAAGATATTATACAAATTCATCTTATTCTTCAATTATTCCACCCTCTTTTAAATCTGTTTCAAATTCTCAAATTGAGTGATCTTTTTATTCACATCCCTGATTATCCATTGGCCAAATTATTTCCATCATCCATAAATCATTGATTTGTACAATTCTAAAAGAAAATTAAAACAGCCCTCTGGTGCACCAAGCACAACCTCAAGTATATGTGTAAAAGCCTCAACTTTTTTTAATAGTTCATCAGGTGCCCAGGTAAATATTCCGGGATCGAATAAAAACTGCGAGGCGGTAAATAGTATTTCTACGCCTTCTTTGGGGTATTGTGTGGTAAAAACCCCTTCTAAAATTCCTTGTTGTATTATTTGTGTTAAAGCCGGAGTAATAGCAAGAACCGTTTCTGTTATGCTTTTTGTGTGCATTGCACTGTTATCGGTGTGGTGCAGTTGCTCTGCTATACCATCATTCTTTCTTGGCTGGTCCGTAAAAACCTTGCGAAACTTATCAATTGCGGACAGTTGCGGGATATCTGCTATTGCCTGTGCGGCAACTTTTATATTATCTGCAATTCTTACAATTACGGCATTCATAACATCTTCTTTTGATTTGAAGTAATAATAAAACGTACCTTTGCCTATACCAACATCCTCCAAAATATCATTGATGGTAGTTTTTTCATATCCTTTTGCTGCAAATATCTTTTCAGAGACATCCAGTATCTCGTTAAAACGTTCATCATACTGCTTTGCCATACAACGCTTATGCTCCTTTCGTAATTGTACCGACCGTCGGTACAATTATATGTTTATTTAAACCCAATGTCAACAAAATATATACATTTTTAAACTACCATACGTGTATTTATAATGTCTATTGGTTGGACTAAAAATAGAGCAAACACAAAATACAAGTACAACTAAATTTTAATATTAAACACTTTAAGGTAAAACAGCGAAACAAATATAACAGCATTACAAGTTGAAAGCACTTTAATATTGCTTTGGAACAAAGAAAAGAACGGAATATAACAAAAAGGGAACGACGATAATTCGCGCTCCCCTTTTGTACTTAAAATAAAGTACAAATCAATACCCCCACTCAATGGGAGAATTCCATTGAGTGGGGGTATAGATTTGTACCATTTGGTGCGGGTGACAGGACTTGAACCTGCACAGGAATTCCCACTAGATCCTAAGTCTAGCGCGTCTGCCAATTCCGCCACACCCGCATATAATATGAAGCGTTTATAATAGTACCAGAATATTTGCGTATCGTCAACTAAAAAAATAACATTCTGGACAGCTTCTTTTTTATTAAAATTTTTAGCGGAGGGGTAAGTTACAGCACCACCACCACTGGAATATAAAAGCCTTGAATGTATGATAAAAACCAATATACTGCTTTTATGCAACGCTTACTTACCTGCCAAATCGAAAAAAACCAAATACAACATCTTTAGCAAAACTTATCAGCAAATTTTTAATTTTGCTCACATAGTTTTTACCTATTTCTTTTTTACGTACAATCCTTCTGCTTTGTATATATTTTGCATTGCGGTTTATATACGAATATTTTAATGCACATAATAAAGATTGGCGTCCCTTTTCATTTCCTGTAAAAACAAGGGTGAAACCGCTTATTCTCAATTTTAAATGCTTGAGAAATATGTTTGCACGGTCTTTATTATTGGCAAAAATTGCAGGGCAAGCATAGCTGTTACGATATTTACTGCGCAAATACCACTTGTTTTGAAGCATTACATAACGCGGCGTATCAAACGGAGAAAAAAACTCTGCCACCGCTTTGCAAAACAGCTTTTTTCACGTATATTGGCGCCAGACAATGCACATTCGATTCCTACATCAAAAGTATCACCACAGACAAACAGTGTTGCATTGGGCGATGTAATTTCGCCCAGCTCTTGCAAGGCCTGCAACAAACAGCCCGCCGCTGTTTTTACAAATCTTTTTGGAGAAAGCACACGCAAAATAGCGGTGTAGCTACGGAACGCAAAAAAAGAAACAGCCAAAACCGCCATTGCGCCAATAACATAAGAGGTATTGTTTGAACAAAAAAACAATGCATACAAAATATTTAACGCTACGGCAAATACAGTGGTTATTACACCCATGTGCATCAAATTAAAAAACAAAAAACGGGGCGGCGCCGCAGAAAACGGCACATAATCTGCATCCAGCACTTCTGGTAAAGACGAATTTCCTAAACCATCCTCCCATTTGGCAAACAATTGAGAACGTTCTTTGGCAATTGTTAATGTACTAGTATTGATTGCCTGAATCCCCTCGTTGGTATATGGCGGCTTGATACTATCAATTCTTTGAATTCCACTTTCGATAAAAGGCCTATGGTATGCCGGTGCCATAAAGCAATCAAACCGACGCACCATATTAAAGTAATCTGCGCTATAAAGCGTTTCGCTCTCGGCATTTCCATATATATCTAACGAGGGCATGATTGTGGCAAGGTGCCAAATATTAGAGGCCTTTTGAGGAACAGAGGGATCCCGGCGAATCGCCCTTCCTCGCATTTGGTTTGTAGATACAAAGCTGCCCACAAAGCTGGCAATAACCAAGCTGTTGATGCAGGGAGAATCCCATCCTTCGCCTAAAAGTGCTTTGGTGCCAACAATAATATGCAAAAAGCCCTGTTGAAAAAGGCTGGTTAACACAAGCACCCCATCACTGCTTTTGCTGCCTATGCTTACTTCGCTATAGCCTACACCCTGCATCTCACTATCAAAAAAAGAAAGGTTTGCATCTATGCATATTTGCCGTGCTACTGGCACCGCCGCTTCGGGGAGCACCACCACTGTTCCGGTAAGAATTGCAATGGGCGTTTGTGCCAACACGCTGCGCCGTATCGTTTCAAACACTGGCACCGCCGATAACTCTGACAGAGCGTAATCAGTGCCAATTACCGACAGCATTCCTTTGCCAATATGATCGGTTAATACCAACATACGCAAAGCATCACCAAGGTTTTTTTGTTCTTCATTGGCAATGGCGGCAATACTTTGCAATTTACCTTTAGATGTGTTTAACAGCTTACTGAGTGTTTCGGTTGTTTTAAGGCAAACTTTGCTTTTAATTATTAACCCATCTGCCGATAGATATTTTTTCAATTGTTTTATGCTTACTTCTGTAAAGGCATTGGGCGAATCAATCACAAATTGAAAGGCCTCTTGTGCAATGTCTACTGTAAGAAAAGGAACTATCCCTTTGGTAAACATTTGCTTTTTTAGTTCTTTCGGCAATTCTATGCCACTATTTTGGGCCAGCACCAAAAGCGCAGAAACTCCCCTTGTGTTTTGAAAAATCCACTGTTCTTTGTTTGGGTCTTGCGGAAATATCCCGGAAGTAAGCAATGTTTCGTGAAGCCAATCTGTTTGTAAAATACTTTTTACGGCTTTATTGGCCTTTTTTTGATGCACAAATACAAAAAGTTCTTCTGCCTGTGTTGGTTGGTTAAAATAAATAAAGTCTTGATGTGGGCATAGCACCCCTTGCTTAACCAATGCAGGAACCGAGATTTCCTCATCCACCTCGCCGCAAAGCGAAAGATAACGCCCCCACTCGGTAGAAGAACTGTCGTAGGGAGGGGTTGCCGTAAGCGCAATAATGGTTAAATCTTTTTCAACTGCGCAAACAAACCGCTCTAGCGCGGCCTGCCAGTTTCTTTTTAAATGATGTGCTTCATCCAGGCATATTACGCCAATTTTTTGTTGCTTAACATACTCCGGCAAATCAATGTTTTTATAGTCTATTTTTAAATCTGATGAAAAATCATCCGATTCTTCAGAGTATTCCAGCTTATTCCATGCTGCATACAGCCCTTGGTAGGTAAGCGAAGTAAGCGGCGCATTCTCTTGTAAAGAATACGAAAAATATACTTTTTCTTCCCTTTCGCTTGGCAGAAAGCACTGGTTAAAACGCTGCCCCCATTGATGCTGAATAATAACGGTGGGAGACAAAATAAGGGCCGGTTTCCCTATTTTACGGATAAGCTCTAGCCCAAGTATTGTTTTTCCGCTGCCCGGTGCCGCAACAATATGTATTTTTTGTCTGACAAATGACTTTCTAAGTTGCTTAAAATGGCCTGTTGGTACTCGCGAAAAGTGCCCTGAAAACAAACGTTTTCAAACGGATTCCCTTGTTCTAATTCAGTCTCCCTAAGATATAGTCTCTATCGCCGGCTATCCAGCACACGCTGGGCCGCCAGCATAACTGCCGCGCGCGAGGCCGCAAAATTAAGCCCACCCTGCATAAACGCCATATAGGGCGGGCGCATGGGCCCATCACAAGAAAGCTCTATGCTGCTGCCCGCTGTAAACGCGCCTGCGGCCATAATCACATCATCGTCATACCCCGGCATAGGCCAAGGCTCGGGCGTTACGTAGCTATCGATGGGGCTGGCAAACTGAATGCCCTCGCACATAGCACGCAGGCCCTCGGGGGTTTGCATCTCTACACTGGTAATAATATCGTTTAGCGGGTCGTTAAGGGCAGGCTTTGCCGTATACCCCAATTGACGGAACAGCTCGCTTGCATACACGCAGGTTTTTAGCGCTTCGGCCGTTACACCGGGGGCAAAATACAACCCCAAATACAGCTGGCGCAACACTTCACCCGTACTGCCAATTTCGGCCCCTACACCGGGGGCGGTAAACCGTGCGGCGCATTTGTTCACCAAATCTGCTCGGCCTGCTATATAACCTCCCGTGGGCGCAATACCTCCACCCGGGTTTTTAATTAAAGAGCCTATAATTAAATCGGCCCCGCACTGGGTTGGTTCTTTAATTTGCGTAAACTCCCCATAGCAATTATCTACCACTACGGCTATGGCGGGGTTGGCCTGCTTTGCCGCATCTGCCGCCGCTTGTATATCCTGCAAGGTTAAGGCGGGGCGGCTTGCATACCCACGGCTGCGCTGCAAATACAAAATGCGGCACCCCGGCGCTTTTTGCCGTATTGCTTCTAAATCCGGTTTTCCATCCACAAGCTCTGTTTGCTGGTATTTTACGCCAAACTCTGCAAGGCTGCCCTCGCCCTTATCTCCATCTAACCCAAGCACCCCAATTAGGGTATCGTAAGGCCGCCCGGTGGCGCACAGCATGGTATCACCCGGGCGCAGTACCCCAAACAAGGCTACCGCAAGGGTATGGGTGCCGCTCATAAATTGATGGCGCAGCAAGGCAGCCTCGCTGCCGGTTAGCATGGCAAATACTTCTTCCAGCTTATCTCTGCCGGCATCCCCATACCCATAACCGGTGGTACCTGCCAAATGGTTCGTGGCCACGCGGCAATCCATAAAAGCGCGCAGCATTTTTAACTGGTTTTGCTCTTTTATGGCCTCAATTTCTTCAAACCGGGGCTGTACTTTTTGCCGTACTTCTTTATCAATCTGCATCAGTGCATCGCTGATGGGAAAGTATTCCTGTATCATTGGTAACCTTTCGTTTAAAACAAATAGATGTTATTTTACTGTATTTAGTACAAGTTCTTGCACCGGCGCATCGGTGGTAAAACCAAAACGCTGGTAATATGGCTTTAGCTGCGGGCGGCATAGTAACCAAAGGTTTTTATGCTGATATTTCTCTGCAAAATAGGATAGCAAACTACCCGCCAGCCCCTGTTTTTGAAAAGAAGGCTTGGTTGCAACCGCCGTGATATACCCGCCCTCAGGTTGTATGCTATATAGCCCTGCTGTAGATACATACTCTCCGTTGCACCATACCGCCGCAATGTCGGCCAGCCCCTTGTTTTGGCGGCGCAGGGAATCGCCATAATAGCTTTCGGCTTCCGGCAGCAGCCCGCTATGCGCCAACTGCCATAGGTCGGGTTTTCGGTGCAAATCACATCCAACCGGCAAAATTTTATTTTGTGTTCCATCGGTACTGCCCGCTTTTCTTTCCATCAAATACTGCGGGATAGGGCTATAGCCTTCTACCTGCATACCTGTGGTTTTAACATTGTTTACCCCCTGCAACTGCAAAAACAAGCCCAGCTCTTGGGGCTCTGCCTCCCCTGCCACCAAGGCACTGTTGCCCAGTACCGCCACAGCGGCACTTTGCCCCACAAAGTAAAACCCAGCCAAAGGCGAACGAATGCCATAGCAGATATAGGCGCTGCGTATTCTGCTGCCCAAAAAAGGATGCTGCCGCAAAACAGATAAAAACAAATCTTGTTGCCCGGCAGAAAGGCGGACAATCATAATGCGTTTACAAGCTGTTTAAAGTGCCTGCCCCTTATTTCAAAATTGGCATAGGCATCAAACGAGGCGCAAGCTGGAGAAAGCAAAACAATATCGCCCACACTGGCATCTTTTGCCGCTTTATATACTGCATCTTCTAAATTTTGAGCCCTTACAATTGTAGGGTACCCCGGCCGGTACCCCGGTGCCGAGGTAACGGCTTTTTCAATTTTATCGGCGGTGGTGCCCATCAAAATCAATTCTTTTACACGTTCCAGAATATCCTGCACCATTGGCTCAAAGGGTATTTTTTTATCGTAGCCGCCCGCCAATAAGATAATTTTTTTGCCAAAAGAGCGCAATCCCGCAATAGAGCGCGTGGGTGTGGTTGCAATAGAATCGTTGATGTACTCTACCCCATTTAGCATACGCACCGGCTCCAAGCGATGCTCTACCCCCGTAAAGGTACGGGCAACCTGCGCCATATCTTTGGCATCTACCAGCCCGCGCACTGCCGCCATAGCGGCAAGCATGTTTTCTATATTATGCACACCGCGCAGCTTTAGTTCTGCAGCGTCTACCACCGGCTCTATTGTATCCCCCGCTGCAAGGCAAAGCATTTTTTCTTTATTTAAAAAGGCACCGTTTTGCACCGGGTTTAAGCGAGAAAAGTGGCGCTCTTCCCCCTGCAAATCTGCTTTTAAGGTGTGTACGGGTTCACTTTCCCAACCCAAAACAGCCACATCCCCCGCTTTTTGGTGCAGCAAAATATTGCGTTTAGCGTCCACATAGGCTTCAAAGGTGCCGTGCACATCCAAATGGTTGGGAGACAGATTGGTTACCACCGCAATGTTGGGCGAGCTTTGCATAGATTCCAGTTGAAAGCTGGAAAGCTCAACCACCGCAATGTCGTCTTTTCCTATTTCATCCACCAAGGGCAGCATTGCACGCCCTATATTGCCTCCCAAATGCACCGTATAGCCCGCCTGTTGCAGCATGGCCGCGCATAGTGAGGTGGTGGTTGTTTTGCCGTCAGACCCGGTAATGCCCAAAGTACGGCAGCGGCAGTTTTCAAAAAACAATTCCATCTCGCTGGTTACGGTTACGCCCTCACGCAATGCCTGCTGCAACGCGGGGTGCCCGTACGCAAAGCCAGGGGTGCGCAAAATCATATCCTGCCCGGTAAGCCCCTGTAAATAATCTGCCCCCAGACAAAGCCGTACTCCCATGCCCTGCATCTCTGTGGCATATTCTCCCATTTCCTCTTGGGCGCGTTTATCGCACAGCGTTACCACGGCACCCGCCTGTGCAAACATGGGCACCAGTTCTCTATGAGAAACACCCGCCCCAATAAATGCAACTTTTTTGTTCTTTAATCCTTTAAAAAAACTTGCCATACCGCCATCTCCTCCAGCTTATATACGGGTACATTATATCCTTTTTTATCTTTACCCGCAATGTTTGCTTGTGATGGAAAAGTGTGCATGGTACAATGATATACACAAGAAATGGAGGAAGAATTTATGGGCGATACCACCTGTTTCCATCGTTTTGGAGAACGTTGTTTTGATGACCGCATTATGCGGGAAAAGCTGCCGCGCGAAGTGTACAACAGCATACGCCGCATACGCGACGAGGGCAAGCCGTGGGACCCGCAAGTGGCCGATGTTGTGGCCGGTGCCATGCGGGAATGGGCTATGGAAAAAGGCGCCACCCATTACGTACACTGGTTTACCCCAATGACAGGTGCTTCTGCCGGCAAGCACGATTCTTTTATTGATGGTATACAGGACGGCGAGCCCATTGTGCATTTTTCTGGCAAAATGCTTACCAAGGGAGAGCCCGACGCTTCCTCCTTCCCCAGCGGCGGGCTGCGCACCACATTTGAGGCCCGCGGCTATACCTCATGGGACCCTACCTCCCCCTGCTTTGTGCTGGGCACCACTTTGTATATTCCCACCGCTTTTTGCGCCTATAACGGCGAAGCGTTAGACCAAAAAACCCCTGTTTTGCGCAGCATGCAGGCCATCAGCCAGCAATCTGTGCGCGTGTTGCGCGCATTGGGAGACGAGCAGACCGTATCGGTTACTCCCACAGCCGGGGCCGAGCAGGAATATTTTTTGGTGGATAAAACCCAGTTTGACCAGCGGTTAGACCTAAAAATTTGCGGCCGTACATTGGAGGGAGCCCGCCCGCCCAAAGGGCAGGAAATGGAAGACCACTATTATGGCTCTGTACCCGAGCGTGTGCGCAATTTTATGCGCGAGTTGGATAACGAGCTGTGGTGCATTGGTGTGCCCGCCAAAACCGAACACAACGAAGTAGCGCCAGGCCAGTACGAACTGGCCAGTGTTTTTGCCAGCGCCAACGTGGCGTTGGACCACAACCAGATTATTATGGAGCTACTGCGCAAGGTAGCGTTGCGGCATGGCTTTGCCTGCATTTTGCACGAAAAACCTTTTGCGGGCGTGAACGGTTCGGGCAAGCACAACAACTGGAGCCTGATTACCAATACCGGCAAAAACCTGCTAAGCGCCGGAGACAGCCCAGTGGAAAATGCCGAGTTTTTAGTGTTTTTGTGCGCCGCCATTGCCGCGGTAGATAAAAATGCCGATATTTTGCGGATGTCGACCGCTTCTGCCAGCAATGATTTACGCCTGGGCGCTAACGAAGCGCCTCCCGCCATCATTTCTATCTTTTTGGGCGATCCTCTTACCCGTCTTATACAAAGCCTGTCCGACGGGCTTGCTTACGAGATGGGACATCATGCTCCCCTTAAAACCGGGGTAAGCAGCTTGCCGCATCTTACCATGGATGATAACGACCGCAACCGCACCTCTCCCTTTGCTTTTACAGGCAACCGGTTCGAGTTTCGCATGGTAGGTTCCAGCCAAAGCATTGGGCTTTCTACCACTGTTTTATGCGCCGCTGTGGCAGATGTTTTGTCTGGCTTTGCAGACAAGCTGGAAAAAGCCGAAAATATAGAGGCAACCGTAGCCGAGATTGTACACGACACATGGGTTTCTCATTCTCATATTATTTTTAACGGCAACAACTATTCTGCCGAATGGTATGCCGAAGCCGAGCGCCGGGGCTTGCCAAATATTTCTAACACGGTGGATGCCGCCGAAGCCTTTGTGGACGAAAAAAACCTTGCTTTGTTTGAGCGCACCGGCGTATTTAGCCGTAGCGAATGCCACAGCCGGTACGAAATAACGCTGGAAGCCTACACAAAAACCGTAAAAATAGAGATGGATACCCTGTTGCAGTTGGTAGGGCGCAGCTTTTTACCCTCTGCCTGCCGTTGGTTAGACCAAATGAGCAGTACCCGCGCCGCCGCAGATAACAATGGCACCCCTTGCCGGTATGCTACTGCACAGGCCGCAGCACTGACAACTGCCATTGATGAAACAGCAGACAAAGCCGAAGCCCTGCGTGCAGAACTTACCGCCATTACAGAAGACCTGCCCGTACGCGAGACGGCCCGCAAGATGCGCCACATTTTGGTTGGCTCTATGGAACAACTGCGCACCTGTTGCGAAACCCTGGAAGGCCTTATGCCCGAAACCTGCTGGCCAGTGCCGGATTATGCCACCCTGCTGTATGAACTGTAGGCCGTATACATGAAACTGGAAACCCCCAATATTGGCGCACTTCCCTTATCGGTAAACACCATGGATTTTTTACTGGAAGAAGCGCGAGAAATGGAAGTAGACATTGCTTCGCAGCATATCCAGGGCGTTACCATACAACAGGGCGCGCTGGAAAAACTAGCTTTTAAGCATGTCGTGTTTGAAAATTGCCGTTTTTTAAACTGCCATTTTGAACGGTGCGATTTTACCGACGTTATCTTTCGCTCTTGCGATATTTCTAACAGTAGCTTTGCAGGTGCTTCTTTTTTTCGCTGTGAGTTATCCTCGGTAAAAGCGCTTGGCTGCAATTTGCGAGACTGTTTTTTTATGAATGTGTCTTTGCAGGATGTTAATTTTACGTATGCCAATCTCGATTCTTCTCACTTAAACAAAACCGAAGGAAACGAGTGCAATTTTACCGAAGCCTTTTTGTCTCATTGCCAATTAAAGGGCGCTGCATTTAAAAATTCTCGCTTTGTAAATACCCTATTGGCCGGGCAAGACTTTACTTCTTCCGAGCTGGAGGGTATCACTGTATCAGAGGATTGTAAAGAATTACGAGATGCAACTGTTACCCCCTACCAAGCGGTAGAGCTTTCTAAGTTAATAGGCCTTATTGTAAAATAAAAAAGGAACCCCCGCAGGCATGGCCTGCGGGGGTTCCTTTTTTTACTTTATGTAAGAGAAAAACTCCTCATAGCGATTACGGGTGTCGAACATACCATTATACACCGCTATGCGATATTGGTATAAGCTTGGCAGCGCCCATTCTTCTTTTATATTATCTACCAGCTGGCCATGGCTGTTAAGTATGCCTGTTGTTGTAATTACGGGATACTCTTCTCGCAGAGAAAGAAGCATTTGGTCAAAATCGGTAAGCGGTAAGCCCGCCGCGCTTTTTACCACCGGCATTACATAGTTTGCGCTCATTAGCGATGGTATACTACTAAAATCCGCCCCATAATTATTCCATACAATAAGCGGTGTTTCGTATCTTTGCATCTTCTCTTCGTCACTTAAATCTTGGTAACTTTTGCCAAACAGGGTTGCATAATAATCCTCGTCTAAACCCGGCCAGTGATCGCCAAACATAACCACAATCACTGGCTCATCTACAGTTTCAAAGTAATCCAGCAAATTTTCAAAAGCCCTGTCAGATTCTCTTATCAAAGAAAAATACTGTTCTGTCTCCTGTGTATAGCCGGCCGATATCTCTACCTCTATCTCTCCTGCCGGATAGGTAGGACTTGGCAAGGTATACCCACTGTGATTTTGGATGGTTACCCCAAACATAAATAATGGATTTTGATGGTTTTCTTCAAAATAATCAATCATAAAACCATACATGTCTTCATCTGTTATAAACCCACGCATGGTTTCAGACTGATCGTAAGAGTCTATAAAATATGTTTCTTCAAATCCTAAAAAGGGATAGGCCCGATTGCGGTTCCAATGAGAAGCATTGGACGGGTGCGTGCCCATTGTTGTATAGCCAAGTTCCTGCATTTGGCTGGGCCATGCAGGAAAATCATATAATACATACTGAGAAAAAGGTGCTGTAGAGACATTATCTAAGGCCAAAGAAAAACCCGTTAATACTTCAAACTCACTGCTGCTGGTTCCTCCGCCAAAAACTGGTACAGCAAGGCTGCCAACATGCACATTGCTTTGTTCGCTGTTTGCCAAAGAATGAATAAACGGAAGCGGATCTTCAGTAGTACCAATATCCCCTGCAATTGATAAATCGGACAAAGCTTCATTCATAACAACAACAATGTGGGGTGTTTGGGTTACTTCTGTTTGAAGGCTATAGCCCCCGGCTCCAAGTGCCGCAGCACTGTAGCCCGATGGCTTTTCGGGAAATAGTTTGGGTATGTTAATGGCAAAGTTCGCAAAAAATCCGTTTGTTTTGCTTTCTTCTGTTTGCTGATACTGATTTAATGCCACACCCATATTTTGATAAACAGAGGGAGTGTTAACAATACCAATTCCGCTTACAAGCATGCTTAACGCACACGCCACCGATATTAAGCGGTAGCGGGGTCTTATTTTCACCTTATTCCATAAAGATGCATAGATGAAAAATACCCATAGCACAAGCGATAAAAGTAAAATTAAAGAAAAAGAAAATTCATACTCTGTTACAACACCCGCAGCAGTACGCACGCCATATATATCCGATGGGAGTACAACAGTGTGCCTAAACTGCAATGTGAAATAGTTGATAATCGAAAATGCCAGCAATACACCGCTTGCCCCAATAATTGAAACTTGAAAACGGTTACTTATTGCATACAAAAGTACAAAAACAGTCAGTATAAAAAAATAGTTTAAAAAAATTGCACGAGGCGTTAAATTTTGCATATCGCCATAGTTTAACTTTTCTCCCAAAAAAACGATTGGCAATGGCGCCGCAAGCAGTAAGGCTAACTGGTAAATAAAGCGGCGTTTACGGCTGGCAAAAGAGGGCAGATATACAAATAATACCATGCATAAAATGTTCAAACTGAAAAACAAAAAATTTATGACGCTAAATCTGTGATATTGTAAATTGATTTCAGGTGCTTCGCTCTCTATCTGCTCACCCCAAATCCACTGGCTTACATTGCTCTTCGGATTCTCTCCGATAGAAATGCGTACGCCTTTCTCTCCATCCGTTTGTTCTGTGGATAATACAAGCCTGTACTCCTCTGCTTTTTTAAAGGAGATTGTGGGCAGTATACTATATACAATATCTTCTTCTTGTTTTTGTATCTCCCATTCCCCCTGCTGCTGCAACACACCAGCCGAGTTGTAAATTGAAAAATTCACAGGCAAAACTTCTGTCGCTTCATCATAGGGCAATACAAAACGAAATTCGATGTCTTTTAGGTTTTTATACTGTGGCTTAAAAAATATCTGTATGGGCGTTTGCTCTGTAATTGGGTTCGAGAAATTATTCGAAACAAAATCATCGAGGGTTCCCTGCTGGTAAAAAAAGAAATCTCCAAAAACAAACCCCAATAGCAGCAGAAATAAAATGGGAACCAACATTAAAGGTTTTCTATGCCTTTTTCCCCATTGTTTTGCCGCCAACAATCTCATTTTCATCTTTTTCTCCTGCTTTTCGCAATTACTCTATTTCTGTCAGCTCTACCCATTTTTCCATGCAGCTTTCAAGCTTTGCATTTGTTTCTGCCAGGGCTTCACTTATACCGGCCAGCCCCTCATAGTCGGCAGGGTCGGGCGGGTTCGCCAATGTATCAGCTTGCTCCTGCGCCTGCTGCTCTAAATAGGCAATTTCTTTTTCCAATGCCGCAATGCGGTTGCGGCGCTGGGCATCGGCGGCACGTTGCTCTTTGCTTCGGTGTCCGTCGGCCATTGCCCCCACATCAAACGGCTTAGTTGCCATTTTTTTAGCGGGTACTTCTTCCTTTTCTTCTTTTGGGGGCGGTTCTTGCCCTGCTTTTACCGCCAAATAATCATCGTAATTTCCGGGGGTATCTAAAAATCCTTCCGGTTGCAACTCCAATATGCGAGTTGGCACTTTGCGCAAAAAGTAACGGTCGTGGCTTACCACCAGCAGTGTGCCCTCAAAACGGTTTAGTTCCTGCTCCAGCACCTCTTTTGCCTTATAGTCCAGGTGGTTGGTAGGTTCGTCCAACACAAGCACATTGGCACGCTGCATTTGCAGTATGGTAAAAGCCACCTTGGCACGCATGGCGCCAGAAAGTTCTTTTACCTTTTTGTATACCGTTTCTCCCTCCAATAACAAGCGCCCCAAAGCACTGCGAATTTCAAATTCGGTTTTGGTAGGATATCTTTTGTGTACAGATTCCAGCACTGTATCTTCGGGGTTTAGCCCTGCCAGTTCCTGATCGAAATAGCCTATCTTTACATTGCCGCCCCACTGGCTACGGCCAGAGTGTTGAATAAGCCCCTGCACCGCTTTTAAAAAGGTAGATTTACCAACCCCGTTGGGGCCTACCAAGGCTACCTTTTCGCCTCTGCGCACTTCTAACGTAAGGTTGCTATACAGCTGCTTACCGGTATCTTCATCCCCAACATACACGCCAAGCCCTTCGCACTTTAACACCAAAGAAAAGGGCTCTACATCGTATACAAACCGCAGGGATATTGTTTTGGGCTCGGTGGGCGGTTTAGGGATGCGCTCCATTTTTTCCAACGCTTTTACGCGGGAGCCTACCGAACTGGCACTGGCACTGCGTGCCAAATTTTTGCGCACATACTCTTCCATTTTTTCAATTTCTTCCTGCTGCTTTTCCCATGCGCGCATGGCCACCTTGCGTCTATCTGCCTTTTGCAGCACAAAGCTAGAATACCCACCTTTGTAACGGGAAAGCTCGTGCCGCTCAATTTCGCAAACATCTTTTGCCACCGCGTCTAAAAAGTAGCGGTCGTGGCTTACCACCAACACCGCACCCTTATATTCCTGCAAATATTCTTCTAACCAAGCCAGCATGGTAAAATCCAAGTGGTTGGTAGGTTCGTCTAAAATTAAAAGATCCGGCTCTTGCAAAAGCATTTTGGCAATTGCAAAACGCATTTTTTCCCCACCAGAAAGTGTGGCCACCTCGGTAGAAAGTGCAAAGCCCCCAAACCCAAGCCCCTGTAACACACGGGCTATTTTTGCATCTGTACTATAGCCGTCCATCGATTCAAACCGGGCTGTCAGGCGGTCCAGTTCCAGCAGCAATGCGGGATTGTCCGGGTCTTGTTCCAGTTTTTGATAACATTGTTTCATCTCATCGCGCACAGCATATGTTTTTGCAAAAGCGCTTCGGGCTTCTTCCTGTAGGGTGTGGCTACCCACAAGCGCATCGTTTTGCTGCAAGTATCCCACCGAAAGGTTGCGCATGCGTACCAGTTGCCCATTGTCCGGTTCTAAGCGTCCCGCAAGAATATTAAGCAATGTGGTTTTGCCTGCCCCGTTAATGCCCAAAAGCCCAATGCGGTCTTTGTCTTCCACTTCTAGGCTTACATTTTGCAATATAACCTCATCTAAAAAAGAAAGGCCTATATTTTGTGCACTTATGAGCATTTGTTTTTTCTCCTTTTGGGTCTTTGAGGTATTGTAATATTATACACCATCTACCTGCATTTTAACAAAGCCAAGGCTTTTTACCTTTACCTCTATTTTATTTTTAAAAAAATAGAGCTCTTGCAGATGGATATTTTTATAAATATCTATACTTTAATACCCATTTTATAAAGATTAAATTTTGCAGATTTTATTGGTTAAAGTGAGTTGCCATGTGCTTTTTGAAAACGCCTCTTCGTTGACAGGGTATTGACTGCGGTGTTAAAATATAAGTGATAAAAATTGCCGCAAAGTGGCATTTTCATAACGTTTTTGCGTGGTTTTTATTGCTTAAAATATCTTTTTAAAATAAGAGATTTTATAATTACAGAGGAGAGATTCATGTTAACCATCAGCCATTTTTCCAAAACATATCCCGGCGGCAAAAAAGCTGTAGATGATTTATCTTTAACTGTGCACCCCGGAGAAATTTGCGGTTTTATTGGGCACAACGGCGCGGGCAAAACCACCACCCTGCGTGCCGTAGCTGGTATTATGAATTACGACGTTGGCACAATTACCATTGCTGGGCATGATGTAAAAAAAGACCCTGTACTTGCCAAAAAGGTAACCGCCTTTTTACCAGATAACCCCGATTTGTACGAATTTTTAAGCGGCATAAAGTTTTTAACCTTTATTGCTGATATTTACCAAATTCCCAAAGAAAAGCGCCAGCCTCTTATTCAAAAATACGCCGATGCTTTTGAACTAACCGATGCTTTGGGCAGCCCTATTAACAGCTACTCGCATGGTATGAAACAAAAGCTTGCGCTTATTTCGGCTTTTATACGCGAACCTTCGCTGCTTATTTTAGACGAGCCCTTTGTAGGGCTAGATCCAAAGGCTTCTTTTACCATGAAGCAGTTTTTGCGGGAGCTGTGCGATGCAGGCGGGGCTGTCTTTTTCTCTACCCACGTTTTAGAGGTGGCCGAGAAGCTGTGCGATACCATTGCCATTATTAAACACGGCCAGTTAATTGAAATAGGCAAAACCTCCGAGATTGTTGGCAATTCCTCTTTAGAAAGTGTATTTTTGGAACTGGAGGAAGAAGGCACCGCCCCGGCGGGAGGGCCTCATAAATGAAACCTTTTTTAACCCTTATGGGTCTTAGCTTTAAATCTTTACTGCTTACCACCGCCAATTTAGGCCGCAGTAAAAAGCGCGCTGTTACAGGCATTGGGTCTTTGGTGTTGCTTTCGGGCGTTATACTATATCTATCTGGCGTTTATTCTTTTATGCTGGGGGCAGCGCTTGCGCCTTTTGGCTTGTTATGGGTTATGCTGGCAGCTATGATGGTTGCTTCGCTTTTTATTCCCCTTGCTTTTACCATGTTCTTCTCTCAGGGGCTTCTTTTCTCTTCCAAAGATATAGACCTTGTTTTTAGCCTGCCCCTTTCTTCCTTTACTGTTTTGCTGGCCCGCACCCTTGCCCTTTATCTGGAAGTTTTACTGATGTGCGAGCTTGCCCTATTGCCTGCTGGTGTGGCCTGGCTTATGAATGGCGGCCCCGGCGGCATAGGCTTTATACTGGTTTTGCTGGTTTTGGGGATTTTTATGGCCCTTATTCCCACCGCTCTTGCAATGATATTTGGCTGCATTATCAGCCTTATATCGGCAAAACTCCCCTTTAAAAATCTGTTTATTTCACTTTTTAGCGTTTTATTTGTTGTATTAATTATGTTCTTCAGTTTTTCTGTTTCTAGCTTTGCAAGCGGCACTTCGGCGGCAGATTTTCAAGCGGCTATTTCTTCCTTTGAGTTTATGCGCCCCATTGTCAATTCTGTTGCAAGTCCCGGTTGGCTTACCTTGCTGGCTATTTGTGCTGTTTCGCTTGTATTCTTTTTGCTTGTTACATGGTTTTTTAGCCTGTTTTATCGCCGCTTGGTATCCAATTTGGCTTCACACTCTATGCGCCGCAACTACAAACTTACTGGGGTTAGCTACTCGGGGCAGTTTTCTACCCTGCTAAAAAAAGAGGCCTCCCGCTTTTTTAAAACCCCTGCTTACCTGCTAAATATGGGTATAGGTATAGTATTGGGTGTTGTGGCCGCTGTTGCCGCCTGTGTGCAACGCGAGGCAATACAGGCCTTTATGCTTCCTCTGTTATCTGCCGTACCCCTGCCCGACTGGGCTTTTCCTGCGGCACTTGTGGTTTTTTTCGGGTTTTTCCAGTTTATGACTGTGCCTGCCGCTGTAAGCCTTAGCCTAGAGGGCAAAGCCTTTTGGATTATTAAAGAAGCACCGCTTTCTTTTAAGCGGGTGTTTGCTTCCAAAATACTGTTTAACTTTTTGCTCAATGCGGCTTTGGTTTTGGTATGCACCCCTATGTTTGGCTATGCTTTTAGCCTTACAATACCACAGATACTTGCCGCCATTCTCCTCTCGCTTTTAACGGGCTTACTTGTGCCCTGCCTTGCGTTTATCTTTAACCTGCTGTTTCCCCGCATGGATGTAGAAAACGAAACTTTGGTTATTAAGCAAAGCACCAGTGTACTTCTTAGCATGTTGGCCGGTTTATTGCTGCTTGGCATTGTTTTGGCCGCTGGCTATGGCCTAGTAGTGTTGGGGCTTCCCTTTTTAGCCGTTACCGTTTTGCTGGCCGTGCTTATTGCTTTGCTTATAGGCGGGTGTGTACTATTTTTTAACACCAAAGGCCGCCGCTTGTATGATGAGCTGTATTAATACAATTACACGTTGCACCTGTTTTTATGCTATAAAAATTGTTTTGGCCGTTATTATTTAATTTTTATTTGACATTCTTTTTTAACAATGTTACAATGTGCCACAAGTTAATACTTAAACCATTGACTGGGAAGAGTACTTTTTGCAACCGGATTACAGAAAGCGTTTTGCTGATGAGAGAAACGCATTACGAGCAAAAACGAATGGCCCCGGGAGGGCAGCCCGAAACCACACCTGTGTGGGAGTAGTAGCTGACGGAGCAAAGCCGTGTCCGTTACACAATCGGCGCATATCCTTTTGTTTATAGGGTATGGCAAAGTGGGCTTTTAGCCAATGTGGGTGGTACCGCAGGAGTTTATTTAAATTATAAAACTCTTGTCCCTGTAGTAAATATACAGGGGCAAGGGTTTTTTATTTTTTTACAAATATTTTGGAGGTGGTTGGGATGTACATAAATAGCAGACGATGGCGAAGCTGTAAATACGCCGCAAACAATACAAAAACACAAATTATAAGGAGCTATCAATATGAAAATCCCAACCAGAATTTATTTATCCGAAAGCCAAATACCCACGCAATGGTATAACCTACGGGCAGATATGCCCCAACAGCCAGACCCCTTAATAAATCCCGGCACCATGCAACCTGCTACGGTGGAGGATATTCTTCCTGTTTTTTGCACAAAGCTGGCAGAGCAAGAACTAGACTCTACCAGCCGCTACATCGATATCCCCCAGCCAATACAAGATTTTTATAAAATTTACCGTCCCTCTCCCCTTATCCGTGCCTATAGTTTAGAAAAAACGCTTGGTACACCTGCCAAAATTTATTATAAGTTTGAGGGCAATAATACCTCTGGCAGCCACAAGCTTAACTCTGCCGCTGCACAGGTTTATTACGCCAAACAGCAGGGCCTTACCAGCCTTACCACAGAAACCGGTGCCGGGCAGTGGGGTACAGCGCTTTCTATGGCTTGCGCCCACTTTGATATGCCCCTTACTGTATTTATGGTAAAGGGCAGCTACGACCAAAAGCCCTACCGCAAGGCGGTTATTAACACCTTTGGGGCAGAGATTATCCCCAGCCCCAGCAATACCACCAATGTAGGCCGCTCTATACTAGAGCAATTTCCCAATACGGTGGGCAGCCTTGGCTGCGCCATATCCGAAGCGGTGGAAAGAGCGGTACAAACCCCAAACTGTCGCTATGTTTTGGGCTCTGTGCTCAACCAAGTTTTGCTGCACCAAAGCATAATAGGGCTTGAGGCAAAGGCCGCCATGGATATGATAGAGGAATATCCCGATTATGTAATTGGGTGCACCGGCGGCGGCTCTAACCTTGGCGGGTTGATAGCCCCTTATATGCAAGACCGCCTTACCGGAAAAGCAAAGCCTTACTTTATAGCGGCCGAGCCTGCCTCTTGCCCCAGCATGACAAGGGGCAAATATGCTTACGATTTTTGCGATACCGGGCGCATTACCCCTATGGCAAAAATGTATACCCTTGGCAGCGGCTTTATGCCCGCCCCCAACCACGCAGGCGGTTTGCGCTACCACGGTATGTCTCCCATACTTTCTAAGCTGTATCACGATGGATTTTTGGACGAGGCACGCGCTTACGAGCAAACAAAGGTATTTGATGCCGCCACCCTATTTGCCCGCCACGAAACGATACTGCCCGCGCCGGAATCGGCCCATGCGATACGCGCCGCAATAGATGTTGCCCTAGAATGCAAAGAGAGTGGAGAGGCAAAAACCATACTGTTTGGCCTTACCGGCACAGGTTACTTTGACATGCAAGCCTACACCAGCTACCAAGACGGCAGTATGACAGATTATATTCCAACAGATGAAGAGCTTGAAAATGGATTTTCTTCCCTACCGCCTGCCCCAACAAAGCCGTAAACAAGCAGCGGCAAAGTCTCAGCCCAAAACAATTTTTGGGCTGGGATTTTATTGTTTGCACCCCCTGTTTATGCTATAGTTAATATAACAATATTAGTAGTTAAATTGGTATTTTAAGCATTGTATAACAAAGCAGATTTGCAAAAATCACAAATAAAAGGTAACCCACAATCAACGATGCAAAATACGGCGATATTCTTTGCTTTATTCCTTTTATTTGTATTTTGGGCATTTGTATTTTAGGGGGAAGAGTAAATGTACGATATACAGGAGTTGCAGATGTACCGAAAGATGGGTTCTCTTTCTAAGGTTTTTATCTTTTTATGCGGCATAAATATTCTTTCTTCTTTAGGTCAATATTCTTATACTAAAAGCGAAAGCATGGGAAGGCAGATAAACCCTGCATATGTTTTTTGTCTTTTTGGTATCATCGCTGTTTCTCTTATTGCCGTATATTTTCTTGTTAAAAGAAGCAAATCCGGCCTTTTAGGATGCATGGCAGTAAGAACCATTTTACAACTTATGATTAATCCCACATTTGCACTGTTCAGCTTTATTTGGATTTTATATTTCTTCCTCTCAAAAAAATGCAAGGTCTACTTTGCATCCGAGTACGATTTTGAGTATATGAAAAAACAGGCGGCCGATCTACCTTTAAATGGGCCCATATGGTTACATCAAGAGCCCGTTACACAGGTTACACAACAAAGCAGAGAAGATCTTTCCCCCGCTGCCCTTGCCATTGCAGACTCTTTTGTAGCCCCTCCTTCTGCCATTCAACCGCAATCCCCTGTAATGCCGGTTGTGCAAACAACAATACCAGAACAGCCCGATACTACCGCTCCTTCTGCCCCTCAATAAGTATTTCCCCTCGTAAACTCTTTTTTAAAACTTAGACCCGAATTTCTAATGGTTTATGTATATCAATTCTATTTACAAATGTTATATTTAATATCATTTATACTATTTGTTTGTTCCCACCATTACATTTGGAGGTTCTCACTTGAAAAAAGACCCCGCACAATATCGTAAACTTGGCGGCTGGATTTTGGTTTTTCTTGCTCTTGCCATCATCGATTTTGCCTCTGTTCTTTATGTTACAATTGCCATTCCAACCGATGCCGACCTGCTACGCGCAGTGGCGATTTTTCCTGCTATAAAACTGGTGCAAAATACCATCTTTATTATTAGCATACTTATTTGCATAACTCTTGTAGTGCAAATAGCAGCCATCATCCTGCGTAAAAAACGGATTAACAAAGTATGTTTGTTTATACGTGCGGGACTTGCTGTTATTATGTTTGGCCTTGTATTTTGGCAAATAAGCGCCATTGCAACCGTAATTGGCGTTAGTGTTGGCACAGTATATGCGGGCACCGGTTCACTTTTAACCAATGCCCTTTCTATTGTGGTTTATACCGGTATATGGCTGGTATACTTTAACCGCGCACAACGGTCGGCCGTATACTTTTTAACCCAGCACAGCTACAACAGTGTATATGGCAAATAACCTTATTTTATTAAAGGCCTACCTGTAAATTGGGTAGGCCTTTTGCATTTCTTTTCATCCATACAAGCACACTTAAAATTACATTTTGCAATTATTATAAAATAAATTACAATTTGTTGTTTAAATACTTATATCTATATGCAATCTTTTTATCTTAACCATATAAAAAAGCTCCCTTACAGGAAAACCCTGTAAGGGAGCTTATGCTTTAATTAAACCAGCTCGATAATTGCCATGGGGGCAGCGTCACCACGACGCACACCAATTTTGGTAATGCGGGTGTATCCGCCGGCACGGTCCATATAGCGGGGAGCAACTTCGTCAATTACCTTTTTGGCTACGGTTTCTTTGGTAATGTAGCCAAATACCTGGCGTTTAGAGTGCAAATCGGTATTTTTGCCAAGGGTAACCATCTTTTCCGCCATGGTACGTACTTCTTTGGCGCGGGTAACGGTAGTTTCGATTTTTCCGGTTTCGAACAGGTAGGTAACCATCGCGCGCATCATAGCTTTGCGATGATCGCTTGCTCTGCCGAGCTTCCTCGTTCCGGGCATGCTATTCCACTCCTTTATCAGTAGGCAATGCCTTCGCCTTGCCTCTTATGTCATCTTTTGAAAAAACAACAATTCAAGATTGTTATTTTTTCAAACGGCGGCAAACTAAGTTTGCCGCAGGGCCAATCGGCCGTTTTGTTTATTGGTTCTCGTCTTTTAGGTTAAAACCAAGGGAATGCAGTTTTTCAATAACCTCTTCCAGGCTTTTACGGCCAAGGTTACGCACTTTCATCATTTCCTCTTCAGATTTGCTTACCAAATCTTCTACGGTGTTAATCCCGGCGCGTTTTAAGCAGTTAAAGCTGCGCACGCTCAAATCAAGCTCTTCAATTGTCATCTCTAGGGTATGTTCTTTTCCGCCCTCATCCTTTTCAACAAGGATTTCGGCATCCATAGTTTCGCCCGAAAGATTTACAAACAAGTTTAAGTGCTCAATCATAATACGCGCTGCAAGGCTTACCGCTTCTTTAGCGCTGATGGTACCATCTGTCCATACTTCTATCGACAGTTTGTCGTAGTCGGTAATTTGGCCTACACGGGTATTTTGCACCGAGTAGTTTACCTTTAGCACTGGTGTATAGATACTGTCTACCGGAATAGCCCCAAGCCCTGCTTCGTCAGCACTTTGCTTGTTGCGCTCGGCCGGTACATAGCCACGGCCTTTATCCAATGTCAGTTCCATAATCAGGCGGCCGCCCTCGGCCAGGTTTGCAATGTGGTGATCCGGATTAAGGATTTCCACTTCGCTGTCGTGCTGGATGCTGCCAGCGGTAACTTCACATTCGCCCGATGCGTCAATGCGCAAGGTTTTGGGTCCATCGCCAAAAATTTTGGCGTTAATTCCCTTGATGTTCAGTACCATCTCGGTTACGTCTTCTTGCACGCCCTCTACAATAGAGAACTCGTGCACAACACCATCAATTTTAACGCTGGTAACCGCTACACCCGGCAAAGAAGAAAGCAGGATGCGGCGCAGGCTGTTGCCAAGTGTTGTTCCAAAGCCACGCTCCAAAGGCTCCACAACAAAAGTGCCGTGGCGTCCATCTGGAGACAACTGGTCGGTTTCGATTTTTGGACGTTCCATTTCCATCATATATTAACCCTCCCCTTGTTAAGGATCCCTGCCCTATGCCTCAACAGGCAGCAGGCGGGTCCGCGGGACAGCGGTCTTGTTCCGCTGCACAATATCGAATAACAACTAAACGAGCGGGTTACTTGGAGTACAACTCTACAATCAAGTGCTCTTCGATATCAAAGTCGATGTCCGCACGGTCTGGCAGCTTAGAAACTACAACGCTCATTTTTTCGGCGTCTTTGCTTAACCATGTGGGCACAACACGCGCAGCATTTTTTTCGTTGTTTTCTTTCAGCTTGGGGCTGTCAGAAGATTTAACAACTACTTTATCGCCCTCTTTAACCAAGAAAGATGCAATGTCAACAACCTGATCGTTTACAGTAAAGTGACGATGCAGTACCAACTGGCGGGCTTCTTTACGGCTCATAGCAAAGCCTGCGCGATATACTACGTTGTCCAAACGAGTTTCCAGAATGCGAAGCAAGTTTTCACCTGTAATTCCGGCTTTACGTGCAGACATTTCGAAGTATTTTTCAAACTGGCTTTCTAATACGCCATAGTAGCGTTTTGCTTTTTGTTTGGCGCGCAGCTGCATGCCATATTCAGATACCTTTTTACGTACCTGGCTTTGTCCATGCTGGCCGGGTGCAAAAGCACGACGGTTCATTGCGCATTTTTCGCCATAGCAGCGATCCCCTTTCAGGAACAGCTTCTGATTTTCGCGGCGGCACTGGCGGCAAACCGCACCTGTATATCTTGCCATAGTGAGAAACTCCTCCTTCTTTTAAATGCGGCGACGTTTTGGCGGGCGGCACCCATTGTGGGGAACCGGAGTAACGTCTTTAATCATATTAACTTCAAGGCCGGTTGCCTGCAAAGCGCGAATAGCAGCTTCGCGTCCTGCACCGGGGCCCTTAACGTAAACTTCTACAACCTTCATGCCATGCTCCATAGCAGCTTTGGCAGCGGTTTCGGCAGCAGTTTGTGCTGCAAACGGGGTAGATTTACGAGAACCACGGAAACCCAAACCTCCAGAGGAAGCCCAGCTGATGGCATTGCCCTGCACATCAGTGATGGTAACAATGGTGTTGTTGAAGGTGGACTGGATATGTGCAGCTCCACGCTCGATATTTTTGCGCTCGCGACGCTTGGTGCGGGTGGCACCGCGTTTGGCTGTTGCTTTTGTTGCCATTTGGTTCTTCCCTCCTTATTTCTTTTTGTTGGCGACTGTTTTCTTGCCGCCTTTGCGGGTACGGGCATTGGTTTTGGTGCGCTGGCCGCGTACCGGCAAGCCCTTACGATGACGTACGCCACGATAGCACTGAATTTCAGTCAAACGTTTGATATCCAATGCAACGGTACGGCGCAGATCGCCTTCTACGGCTATGTTTTTCTCAATATATTCGCGGATCAGACCCTCTTCGTCATGGCTAAGGTCTTTTACACGAGTGTCTGGATTAATTCCTGTGGCAGCCAAAATCTCTTTGGCTTTGGTGCGGCCAATCCCAAAGATATAGGTCAGCCCAATTTCCACGCGCTTCTCGCGCGGCAGGTCGACTCCGGCAATACGTGCCATCTGGTTGTACACCTCCTGTTTTATACATCCCGTTCCTCGCAGCCGGCGGCGGGATATCTCCGCACGGTGGGCGATCCATAGGTTACAAGGCCATTGCCTTCGAGAGAGGTACTTTCGAAGGCACGCCTTACATTAACCCTGGCGCTGCTTATGCTTGGGGTTTTGGCAAATTACCATAACCTTGCCCTTGCGTTTGATTACCTTGCATTTTTCACACATCGGCTTTACCGAAGGTTTAACTTTCATCGTTCGCAGCCTCCTTTGTTGAAGCTTGGGCGGCAGATGCGCCCTGTTAGTTTGCGTTTTGCCTTATATCTGGCCGGCACAAGGCCGAAACAAATACCTACTTTGTTCGCCAGGTGATGCGCCCCTTGGTTAAATCATACGGAGACATCTCCACGGTTACCTTATCGCCGGGCAGTATACGGATGAAGTTCATCCTCAACTTACCAGAGATATGGGCCAGCAACTGGTGTCCACCCTGAATCTCCACCTTAAACATGGCATTGGGCATGGCTTCTACCACGACGCCCTCCACTTCGATAACGTCCTCTTTTCCCATGCTACCCATCCTCCTTTGCATTTGGCGCGCTTTCGCAGGTATACTCAGCAAGCGCCTTCTTTAGCGATACATCTGTCTGCATCTGCTCTGCTTTTAATACAGTAAGCGTTGGGGCAATGTGTTTTAGGTTTTTGGCCTTGGGCGCAGCGAGCAGCCGTTTATCGCCGTCCGCCACCAAAACCCTTTCCTCCTGCAACCCTACAACTGCGTACAGATGAGCAACATCGCGTCCTGCGCGGCTGGCCACTATCTGTCCTATCTCCAGTTGCATCGCTTTACCTCTTTGTTAAAATTTCGGGCCCCTGTTTCGTAATTACGATGGTGTGCTCGAAATGGGCGGCAAGTCCGCCATCTTTGGTTTTCACGGTCCATTCATCCGGCAAAATATATACATCAAACCCTTTTTCGTTCACCATGGGTTCAATGGCTATCGTCATGCCCGGCACCAGCCTTGCGCCATGCCCCGCCCTGCCAAAGTTAGGCACTTCGGGTTCTTCGTGCAGTTCACGGCCTACGCCATGCCCCACAAAAGCACGCACCACCGAAAATCCGGCGGCTTCTACATAAGACTGCACCGCAAAGCCTATATCACCCACACGGGCGCCCGGCTGGGCGGCTTCTATGCCTTTAAGCAATGCCTGCTGGGTAACCTCTGTAAGGCGTTTCGCCTCCGCGCTTACCTCACCACACAAAAAGGTGGCGGCATTGTCGCCATGAAATCCATCCAAAATCGCGCCTGTATCTAAAGAGACAATATCGCCCTCTTTTAACACGCCTTTATCCGAAGGAATTCCATGAATAACCGTATCATTTACCGAAACACAGGTGGCCGCCGGAAATCCGCCGTATCCCTTAAAGTTTGGCTTTGCGCCATGCTTTAAGATGTAGGACTCCACCGCGTTGTTAACCTCTGCGGTGGTAGCCCCCGGCCGTACAACCGCGCCTCCCGCTGCCAAAGCACCCGCCGATATTTCACAGGCACGGCGCATTTTGACAAGTTCGGCAGCACTTTTGATTGAAATCACGCCAGTCCCTCCAGCGCCTTTTCCACCCGGGCAGATGTCTCGGAAAGTTCTTCGGCTCCCTCAACTTCTGCCAACTTGCCGCGTACGCGGTAAAAATCAATCAGCGGTTTGGTCTCTTTATGGTAAGTGGCCAAACGTGCCAAAATGGTTTCGGGTTCATCATCCTTGCGGATGATAAGGCGCCCATGGCAGCGGTCACAAACGTCCGGCTGCTTGCTGGGGCGGTAAATGGTGTGGTAAGAAGCACCGCAACTTTCGCACACACGGCGACCCGACAGGCGCCGAACGATGTCCTCGTCCGACACATAGATGTTGACAACACGATCGATCTCAACACCCATTTTTTCCAGGGCCTCTGCCTGCGCTTCGGTACGCGGCACTCCGTCTAAAATAAATCCATTGGCAGCATCGGGCTGCTGCATGCGCTCGCGAATTACACCGATGATTACATCATCCGGCACCAAGGCGCCGGCATCCATGTAACTTTTGGCCTTTAGGCCAGTTTCGGTGCCATTTTTAATGGCCTCGCGAAGAATATTGCCGGTAGACAGCGCCGGAATGTTGAACTTATCACAGATAATTTCAGCCTGTGTTCCTTTGCCTGCTCCGGGTGCACCCATCAGAATCAGTTTCATATGGATCTGTCTCCCCTTTCTGCCGCCTTAAACGGATTGGGCTGTACTGTTTTTATTCAAGAAAACCCTTGTGGTGACGCATCAGCATAAAGCTTTCCAGGCTACGGGTGGTATCCAGTGCAACACCAACCACAATCAGCAGCGATGTGCCGCCCAGCTGGATGTTAACGCCCGAGATATTGCCCAGGATGATTGGGCCGATGGCCACAACCAAAAGGAAAATTGCGCCGATAAGCGTTACCTTGCTGATAACCTTGGAGATAAAATCGCTGGTTGGTTTGCCCGGGCGAATGCCGGGAATAGAACCGTTGTTTTTCTTAAGGTTATTGGCCAGCTCAATTGGATTGTATGTAATGGCTACGTAGAAATAGTTAAACGCAATAATTAAAAGCGCATAAATAATAGCATATACATACCCACGGCTGCTTAAAGAATTGAGCACCGTGTACCAAAAGCTTCCTTCTGCCGGTGTAAACACAGTTAGTATTGTTGCCGGAATGGAAGTAAGGGATGAAGCAAAAATGATGGGCATAACGCCGCTCATATTTACCTTAATGGGCAGGTGGCTGCTCTGTCCGCCATACATCTTACGGCCCACTACCTTTTTAGCGTACTGCACCGGAATGCGGCGCTCGGCGCTATTGAGGATAACCACCAATACAATGGCAGCAAGTGCCAAAATAAAGATGATGGGCAGCCAAATGTAGATGGAAGGCTGGCCTGCTACGCCAAGCTCGGGATAACCCTTTGCAAGGCCCAGGTAATTGCTTACAGAAGAGAAAATACTGCCGCCGCGAGAGATGATACCCGCGAAAATCAGCATAGAAATACCGTTGCCAACACCCTTTTGGTCTATCTGCTCGCCCATCCACATTAGCAGCAAGCTGCCTGCGGTAAAGGCAAGAACGATAACAAAAGCGCTAAACAACTGCGCACCCATGGGGGCAGCGGCTGTGGTGCCTACAGCGGGCCCGTATAACAAGGCACCCTGAGAGCGAAGAATCCAGTAATAGCCAATACCCAGCGCTACCGCAAGGCCACCGCCAAAATAACGGGTAAGGCGGTTGTACTTACGCTGTCCTTCGGGTCCTTCTTTGCGCATTCTGTCCAAAGAAGGAAAAGCAACAGCAAGCAGCTGAATAATGATGGAAGCATTGATGTATGGCTGCACGCCCAGCGCAAATAGCGAACCGTTGCTTAAAGCGTCGCCGCCCATCATATCCATGAAACCTAAAATAGTTCCGCTCATGCTCTCCATGTAACTGCGGACTACGTCCACATTGATGAAGGGTACTGAAACCGCTACACCAAGACGGAAAATAACAAGAATTAAAAGAGTATACAGGATACGTTTGCGAAGGTCTCCGATTTTCCACGCGTTGCGAAACGTGCTGAACATCTTATACCACCTCTGCCTTCCCGCCTGCCTTCTCTATCTTTTCTTTTGCACTGGCCGAAAAAGCAGTAAGCTTTACAGTAAGGGATTTGGAAAGTTCACCATCTCCCAAAACCTTTACACCATCCAGCGACTTTTTAATGAGGCCATGAGCCACCAGTGCTTCGGTATCTACAACACTGCCAGCCTTGAAGATTTCAAGGTCGCCCACCTTAACCACAGCATAATGTGTGGCAAAAATGTTGTTGAATCCACGCTTGGGTAAACGGCGCTGCAGGGGCATCTGGCCGCCTTCAAATCCGGCTTTTTTAGACCCCGAGCGGGCTTTTTGGCCTTTGTGGCCGTACCCCGCTGTTTTTCCGTTGCCACTTGCGTGGCCGCGGCCTTTGCGCTTGGGCGCCACATTAGAGCCGGGCGCCGGGCTTAATTCATGAAGTTTCAATGCAATGCACCTCCTCTGCGTTTACGCGCCAATTACTTCCAGCAAGAAAGAGATCTTAGCAATCTTGCCTTTGGTAGCTGCGTTATCGGGCTGGATGGTGGTATCACCTACACGGCGCAGGCCCAGGCTGTAAGCAACGGCTTTTTGAGGCTCGGTGCAGCCAAGCAGAGCTTTTTTAAGAGTAAGTTTGATGCCGTCGGCTTTCGCTTTTGGGGCAGCTTTCTTCTCTTTAGCCTGAGAGGTTACCACTATGGTCTTGCCGGTTGCCTTAGCAGCGGCCGGTTTGGCCTGTTCTTTTTTAGCAGCGGGCTTGGCATCTGCTTTAGCAGCAGGTGCTTTAGCAGCAGCGGGCTTTTTAGCAGCCGGCTTCTTTTCCGCAGCGGATTTTTTTTCTGCGGCCGGTTTTTTGGCAGCAGCGGGCTTTTTAGCGGCAGCCGGTTTTTTGGCGGCCGGAGCTTTCTTTTCAGCAGCGGGCTTTTCCCCAGCGGGGGCCTGCCCGGCTGTTTTTTTGGTTTCTTCTGCCATGGGGCTTGCCTCCTTTAAGCTAAGATTTCCTGCACGGTCTTGCCACGTTTTGCGGCAACACTTTCCAGGCTGGAAAGGTCTTTAAGACCATTGATGGTTGCAGTAACCACGTTAATCGGGTTATTGGAGCGCTGGCATTTGGTACGAATGTCCTTGATGCCTGCGGCTTCAACTACGGCACGCACAGCACCGCCGGCAATAACGCCGGTACCGGCCGGAGCGGGACGCATAAGCACGCGGCCTGCGCCGAATGCACCAATTACCTCGTGAGGAATTGTGGTGCCGCGCAGCGGAACGCGGATAAGGTTTTTCTTGGCATCTTCAATGCCCTTGCGGATTGCCTCGGGAACTTCGCCTGCTTTGCCAATGCCAAAGCCTACAATGCCGGCGCCGTCTCCTACTACTACCAAAGCGGCAAACTTGAAGATACGGCCACCCTTAACGGTTTTGGAAACACGGTTGATAGATACAACCTTTTCCTGCAGATCCATGGTCGTTGCGTCTAAAATTTCCATGTTATCCTCCTCACAGCTGAAGGCCGCCCTCGCGGGCGCCCTCGGCCAAAGCCTTCACGCGGCCACGATATACAAAGCCGCCACGGTCGAATACTACCTGCTTAATGCCCTTTGCCAGAGCCTTTTCAGCAATAGCTTTTCCAACCTTACCAGCGGCCTCAATGTTGCCGCCGTATTCGCCGAACCCTTTGTCCATTGTAGAAGCGGACGCAAGGGTAGTACCGGTTACGTCATCAATAATTTGGGCATAGATGTGCTTGGAGGAGCGGAACACATCCAACCGCGGGCACTCGGCTGTGCCGGAAATCTTGCCACGCACACGATGGTGACGACGAAGACGTGCCACGTTTTTATCGGGTTTGTTGATCATACGGTTTCACTCCTTCCTTTATTTAGAGCCCTTGCCTGCCTTGCCTTCTTTGCGGATTACGTATTCGCCAACATAGCGGATACCTTTTCCCTTGTAAGGCTCGGGCGGGCGTTTCTCACGGATTTCGGCGGCAAACTGGCCCACCGCCTGCTTGTCAATTCCATTAACCACAATTTTGTTGGGTTCCGGCACATCAATGGTAATGCCATCAACTTCCTCAATAATTACCTGATGAGAATAACCCAGGTTCATTACCAAAGTCTTGCCCTGTTTTTGTGCACGGTAACCAACGCCCTGGATTTCCAGGTTTTTAGAAAAGCCTTGGTTCACACCGTCTACCATATTCTGGACGAGGGTGCGGGAAAGGCCATGCAGGCTACGCGCCATTTTGTCGTCATTAGGACGGGTCACTACTACCTCTCCGCCTTCTACTTTTACAGTAATAAGGGAATGGATGGTGGAATCCAGAGTGCCCTTGGGGCCCTTTACAGACACGTGGTTACCATCGACCTTAACTTCCACGCCTGCTGGAATGACAATGGGTTTTCTTCCGATTCTCGACATAGTCAACTGCCCCTTTCTTTACCACACAAAGGCCAGAACTTCGCCGCCAACATTTTCTTTGCGGGCTGCTTTGTCTGTCATAACGCCTTTTGAAGTGGAGATGATTGCGATACCAAGGCCACGTAGAACCTTCGGCATATCTTCGCGGCTGGAATAAATGCGCAAGCCGGGTTTAGAAACCCTGCGCAGACCGGAAATTACCGGCGCGCCACTTGCGTTGTACTTTAGTGTAATACGGATAACACCCTGTTTTTTGTCTTCGATAACCTGCATGTTCTTCGCATAGCCCTCTTCTACCAAAATTTTGGCAATGGCTTTTTTTATGTTAGAAGCAGGAATGTCAACATTGGGGTGCTTGGCATTGCTCGCGTTGCGAACGCGGGTCAGCAAATCGGCCACTGGATCGGTTGTATGCATGCCACAGACCTCCTGAATTCGTAATTAGTGTTTAGCGGGTAGCCATTAGTTGTGATAGTTGGAAGCCGGTTTCTTTTTAAAAAGACCTGGCCACTCAAAAGGCATCTGCCTTCCTTTGCAACTAACGACTAACGACTATTTTCTAATAAACGGGTTGAAAATTACCAGCTTGCCTTGCGCACACCGGGAATTTCGCCCTTGTAAGCCAGCTCCCTAAAGCAGATACGGCAAATGCCATACTTGCGCAGGTAAGCATGCGGACGGCCGCAAATGCGGCAGCGGTTATGCTCGCGAGTGGAGAACTTTGCCGGCCGCTGAGACCGGATGATCATACTAGTTTTTGCCACGCGGTTTCTCCCTCCCTTAGTTTGCGAACGGGGCGCCAAGCAGACTTAACAGCTCTTTGCCCTCTTCGTCGGTTTTGGCAGTGGTAATAAAAGCAATGTCCATGCCACGTACAGCATCAATCTTGTCGTAATCAATTTCCGGGAAAATCAGCTGCTCGCGTACGCCCACAGCATAGTTGCCGCGTCCGTCAAACGAGTTGCCATTGATACCACGGAAGTCACGTACACGGGGGAAAGCAACAGAGAACAGGCGGTCTACAAATTCGTACATCCTGTCTCCGCGCAGGGTAATCTTTGCACCAATGGGCATTCCCTCGCGCAGTTTAAAGTTAGCCACGCTCTTTTTGGCTTTGCAGATGGTAGCCCACTGGCCGGTGATGATAGCAAGGTCGGCTACAATGGCGTCCAGAACCTTCGGGTTCTCACGAGCCTCGCCGCAGCCTACGTTAATCACAACTTTGTCCAGTTTGGGGATCTGCATCACGCTTTTATAGCCAAATTTTTTCATTAAGGCAGGCGCGGTTTCTTTAAGGTACTTTTCTTTCATTCTCGGCGTAGTTGCCATGTTTCGCATCCTCCCTTATTAAAACTCGGCGCTGCATTTTTTGCAAACGCGCACTTTTTTGCCGTCTTTGCCCACAGCGTGGCCTATACGGGTAGGCTCTTTGCATTTGGGGCAAACCAGCATTACTTTGCTGGCGTACAGTGCGGCTTCGGCTTTAACCAGGCCGCCCTGCTCGTTTTGGTTGCGGGGTTTAACATGTTTTGTAACCATGTTAACGCCTTCCACAATTACCTTGCCCTCTTTGGGGCTAACAGCCATAACTTTACCTTCCGCCTTGCGGGCGGCGTCTTTACCGCTGATAACGCGTACGGTGTCACCGGTTTTAACATGGATCTTAATATTCATTATCGGCAACCTCCTTACAGCGATTCCGGGGCAAGCGATAAAATCTTTAGGTAGCCTTTTTCACGCAGTTCGCGTGCAACTGGCCCAAAGATACGTGTGCCCTTGGGGTTTTTATCGTCACGAATCAATACGGCTGCGTTTTCGTCAAAACGAATATAGCTGCCGTCGTCGCGGCGCAGGCCGTGCTTAGAACGCACGATTACTGCTCGTACAACATCACCTTTTTTTACGCCACTGTTGGGGGCGCTCTTCTTTACAGAAGCTACGATGACATCACCAATATTGGCATATCTCTTGCGGCTGCCGCCCAAAACGCGAATGCACATCAGTTCTTTCGCGCCGGTGTTGTCGGCAACCTTGAGACGTGTTTGCATCTGTACCATCTCAAAGGTCCTCCTTTAAATAGTTAATAGGAGTTAGGAATTAGGAATTAGCACATCAGTTGGTAGCCGGTTTCATGTTTTACAATGACCTGACTGCTCAAAGGATTTTTCCTTTTGACAACTAACAACCAATACCTGCTTTCTAGCAACTATTTTGCTTTCTCCAGGACTTTTACAAGTCTCCAGCGCTTATCTTTCGAGAGCGGGCGGGTTTCCATGATTGTAACACGATCCCCGATGCCGCATTCGTTGTTTTCATCGTGCGCCTTAAATTTTACAGTGCGCTTAATGATTTTTTTGTACAAGGGGTGGCGCACGCTGTCTTTCACTGCCACTACGATGGTTTTATCCATCTTATCCGACACAACTGTGCCGGTTCTTGATTTTCTCAAATTCCGCTGTTCCATCGTCCATCCTCCCCTTATTTATTGCCGTCTGCGGCGGTTACATCTACCAGTACTGTCTTAACACGGGCGATGTCACGCTTAACGGTTTTGATGCGCTGGGGGTTGTCCAGCTGGTTGATGGCATGCTGAAAGCGAAGGTTGAAAAGCTCTTGTTTCAAATCATCCAGCTTTTTGTTCAGCTCTGCCTGCTTCATATCGCGCAGTTCGCTTGCTTTCATTATGCGTCACCATCCTTTTCCTCTTCCCGCTTAACAAACTTAGTTTTTACAGGAAGTTTGTGGCTGGCAAGGCGCAGTGCCTCACGGGCAGTTTCCTCGCTTACGTCGGCCAGCTCAAACAAAACACGGCCAGGTTTTACCACCGCTACCCAGTACTCGGGGCTGCCTTTACCAGAACCCATTCGGGTTTCGGCGGGCTTTTCGGTAACAGGCTTATCGGGGAAAATTTTGATCCATACCTTACCACCACGTTTAATGTAGCGGGTCATGGCAATACGGGCGGCTTCAATCTGGTTCGAGGTGATCCACGCCGGCTCAAGAGCTACGATGCCGAACTGGCCCTGGTTTACCACATTGCCGCGTGTTGCTTTGCCCTTCATACGGCCGCGTTGTTGACGGCGGAACTTAACACGTTTGGGCATTAACATTAGCGGTTGCCTCCTTCCTTACGTTGCGGCCTGTCGCCGCGGGGACGACGGGGCCCCCTGTCACGGTCGTTGGCGCGGGGAGGACGGGCAATCTCTTCAATCGGTTTTGTGCCCTTAAGCACTTCGCCTTTGTATACCCATACCTTTACGCCTACACGGCCATAGGTTGTTTTTGCTTCGGCAAAGCCGTAGTCAATGTCTGCACGCAGGGTTTGCAGCGGAATGGTGCCTTCGTGATAATGCTCGGTACGAGCAATATCGGCGCCGTTCAAACGGCCGCTAACCTGGATTTTGATGCCCTTTGCGCCAAAACGCATGGCACGTCCAATGCTCTGCTTCATTACGCGGCGGAAAGCCATGCGGCGTTCCAGCTGCTGTGCAACACTCTCGGCTACCAGCTGTGCGTTGGTATCGGCGTTTTTAACCTCAACAATGTTTAGGTTTACGCTTTTGCCAATCAACTTTTCAATCTCGGCACGCAGGCCATCAATTTCGTTGCCGCCGCGGCCAATTACCATGCCGGGCTTTGCGCAAAACAGATTGATTTTCACACGAGGGGTGCTGGTGGCGGGATCAATGGTACGCTCGATCTCGATTTTAGATACACCAGCCGAGTACAACTTATTTTTTAAATGTTTCCGAACCTTTTGGTCTTCTACCAAAGCATCTGCGAAATGCTTCTTATCTACGAACCAGCGGCTGTTCCAATCCCGGATAACCCCGACTCGCAGGCCGTTCGGATTAACTTTCTGACCCATTGTCTTTCCTCCTTACGCTTGCGTTTCTTGGAGCACCACCGTAATATGGCTGGTCCTCTTCAGGATGCGGAACGCCTTGCCGTGATCTTTGGGCAAAATGCGTTTGAGTGTGGGACCGGGAGTTACAAAGCACTCTGCAACGTACAGGCTGTTCTTGTCCATGTTGTGGTTGTTCTCGGCGTTTGCCGCTGCCGAGTTTACCAATTTGATCAAAAGCTCCGAAGCGGCTTTCGGTGTGTACTTCAGGATGGCCAGCGCCTTGTCCACCGGTTGGTTGCGGATGAGGTCGAGAACCACCGAGACCTTGCGAGGCGAAATGCGAGCATAGCTCAGTTTCGCTCTAGCTTGTGTGTCTGCCATTATACTCTCTCCTCTCCTTACTTACCGGCTGTTTTGCTGCCTGCATGTCCCTTAAAGGTACGTGTGGGTGCAAACTCGCCCAGTTTATGTCCTACCATATCTTCGGTTACATATACCGGCACATGTTTGCGCCCGTCATGTACTGCAAAGGTGTGGCCTACAAAATCAGGGAAAATGGTGGAAGCGCGGCTCCATGTTTTTAAAACACGTTTCTCGCCTGCTTCGTTCATGCCTAGCACGCGCTTAAGAAGCGCAGCCTGCACGTAAGGCCCTTTTTTAATACTTCTGCCCATATGCTGCTCTCCTCCTTAACCTCTTGCGCGCTTAACAATGTACATGTCCGAGCGCTTTTTATTTTTACGGGTTTTGTAGCCAAGAGTGGGTTTGCCCCAGGGAGTAACAGGTCCGGGACGGCCAACAGGGCTTTTGCCCTCACCACCGCCGTGCGGGTGATCAACCGGGTTCATAACGCTACCGCGTACGGTTGGTCTCCAGCCCATGTGGCGTTTACGGCCAGCTTTACCAATGTTTACATTCTCGTGGTCTACGTTGCCTACCTGGCCAATGCTTGCAATGCATTCGATAGGAATGTTGCGCATTTCGCCGGACGGCAGGCGTACCAGGGCGTATTTGCCTTCTTTAGCCATCAGCTGAGCACTGCCGCCCGCGCTGCGAACCATTTGGGCACCCTTGCCGGGGTACATCTCGATGTTGTGGATAACAGTACCTACCGGAATGTTGCCAAAAGGAAGCGCATTGCCGGGTTTAATGTCGGCGTGGGGGCCGTTCATTACCTTGTCGCCTACTTTAAGGCCTTCAGGAGCAATGATGTAGGCTTTCTCGCCGTCAGTGTACTCAATCAAAGCAATATGAGCGGTGCGGTTGGGGTCATACTCTAGGGTTTTAACCTCAGCCTCAACGTCAAATTTATTACGCTTAAAGTCGATAACACGGTATTTTGTACGGTTGCCGCCGCCATGGTGGCGTACGGTAATGCGGCCGTTAGAATTGCGGCCGGAGTGTTTTTTCATCGGCTCCAGCAGGCTGCGCTCGGGCTCTACCTTAGACAAGCCCGAATAATCGGTAACCGTCATACCGCGGCGGCCCGGCGTAGTGGGCTTGTACTTTTTAATCGCCATTCGGAATTCAACTCCTTAATAATGCAGGATTATATCCTGTCGAGATTTGCGGGATCTTCTCATCCCATACACAAGCTGCCCTGCGGGCGGTATTCCCTGGTGGCAAAAACCCGGCAGCTTATTCTCTTCGCCTTTACTTACAAAGGCAGGGGCAATGCCCCCTCAAAAAATCTTAGGTCATGGATTCGAAGAATTCGATGCCCTTCGATTTTTCGGATAAGGTAACAATTGCTTTTTTGTAAGAAGCGGTGTATCCGCCGTGTGCACCCTGGCGGCGGAACTGACCGCGCACCGAAATGGTGTTTACCTTGTTAACCTCAACGCCAAACAGAGATTCTACTGCCGAAGCAATATCAATTTTGGTGGCGCTTTTGGCAACGCGGAATGTGTATTTGCGCTGCGGGATGCCCTGCATCGAGTTCTCTGTGATGATGGGGCCCAGCACGATGTCTTGAGGTGCTGTTTTCATTATGCAAATACCTCCTCGATCTTTTTAACTGCATCGACGCTGACAACAAAGTGATCTGCGTTCAGGATGTCGTATACATTGATGAGGGTAGCAGGGGTTGTTTTAACACCCGGGATGTTGGAAGCGCTTTTTACCAGCTTTTCGTCTACGCTTTCGGTAACCACAAGGGCTTTGCCGGGTGCGCCAACGGCCTGCAACATAGTTACTACCTTTTTGGTTTTGTACTCTTCTACGTTCAGGCTGTCTACTACAACGATAGCGCCGGCAGAAGCCTTGGCAGACAAAGCGCTAAGCAGAGCCAGACGCTTTAGTTTGCGGTTTAAACGGTAGCTATAGTCGCGGGGCTTGGGGCCCAGCGCAATGCCGCCGTGTGTCCACTGCGGAGAACGAATGGAACCCTGACGTGCATGTCCGGTTCCCTTTTGGCGCCACGGCTTACGGCCGCCGCCGCGTACTTCCGCACGGGTTTTGGTGTTTTGTGTGCCTTGACGCTGGTTGGCCAAAAAGTTAACCACAGCGGCATGCATGGCACGTTCGTTCGGCGTAATGCCGAATATGTCATCCGAAAGCTGGATGGTGGAGACTTCTTTGCCTCCCATATCCACTACCTTGAATTGAGCCATTGTTGTCTCCTCCTTTACGCCTTCACGCTGTTTTGGATGCACACAACGCTGCCCTTGGCACCGGGAAGCGCACCCTTGATAGCAATGAGGTTGTTCTCAACATCTACCTTCACCACGGTCAGGTTTTGAACAGTTACACGCTCTGCACCCAAGTGGCCGGGCAGTTTTTTGCCCTTAAATACGCGGCTGGGGGTAGAAGTGGAACCCATAGAACCGGCATGGCGCGCTACAGGGCCGGTACCGTGGCTTTCGCGCAGGCGGTGGCCGTTAAAACGCTTGATGGTACCGGCATAGCCTTTACCTTTGCTGATGCCCACGGCGTCAATCTTGTCGCCAGGTGCAAACACGTCAGCTTTCAGGATGTCTCCAACCGTAAGAGCCGAAATGTCTTCCAGACGAAACTCGCGAAGGGTACGCTTGGGAGCAACATCAGCCTTGCTGAAGTGTCCTGCTGCGGGTTTAGTCACCCTTTTTACGCTTACATCGCCAAAGCCAAGCTGTACAGCGGTGTAACCATCAGTTTCTACTGTCTTCTTCTGAACCACTACGCAGGGGCCGGCTTCCAGCACCGTTACGGGTACTACCTTGCCGGACTCGTCGAAGATCTGCGTCATGCCAATCTTCTTTCCAATGATTCCTTTTTGCATCGAAATTACCTCCTTAAATGGGGAAGGGAACGCCTTCCGCACAGGTTATTGGTTGAGCACCGTTTGCATGCCGCCAGTTTCTCTCTTATATAAGGTAAGACACAGCAACACTTGCGAAGCACCCAACATGACCCTCGCACAGGGGGGTTACCAAAAAAATGTACTTACAGCTTGATCTCAATTTCTACGCCAGCGGGCAGCTGCAGGCCGGTAAGCGCCTCTACGGTTTTGTTGGACGGACGCAGAATGTCGATAAGCCTTTTGTGTGTACGGCTTTCAAACTGCTCGCGGCTGTCTTTGTACTTATGTACAGCGCGCAGAATGGTAACAACCTCTTTGTCTGTGGGCAGCGGGATGGGTCCAGACACGCGAGCGCCTGTGCGCTTTGCTGTTTCCAAAATTTTCTCCGCTGCAGCATCGATAAGGCTTGCGTCGTAGCTCTTCAGCCTAATCCTGATTTTTTCTTTGACTGCCAATGAAATCGCCTCCTGTTTTGTTTTAATTTACGGCGGTTAAGAAATACTGAACACCGATCCGGGTGTTTCATCTTTTTGCATTAGAAAAGCCGGTGAACCGCTTTGCAGTTCGCCCGGACAAAACCATAGCAAATTTCGCGTTTATAGCGAGTTAGACCTTGGTTTACACAATTGGCAGAGTGCAAACATATCCCTTTGCTGTCAGTATTCGTCGCCCGGTTCTAGACCTGGACATACTCTGCGGAAAAACCGGTGCAAAGCACCGCAACCTCCCGCTTCATCGCATGCTTACCCTACCTATTGGCAGGGCATTAACAGTCACCTAAATATATTACCAAAACACATCTGCAAATGCAAGCATTTTTTGCATCTTTTTTATTTTTTCTTCAAAACCTTTTATTTTAGGCCTTTATTTCGCTTCTTCGAACTATAAGCCTAGAAATACCGCCTAGCCCACTCATAGGCCACACAGGCGCACAATATAAAAATTTCTTATAAGATATTTCCATGGATAAATGGTTTGGGGTGTACAGCAGTATGGCCTGCGATGCTTGTAGGATAATAAGCCTGCATTTTGCGCTACAGGCAAAAACGCAACATCATTGCATAGTTCACTCCTTTTATATGTAGGAAAAGAACAACTAAGCTAAGTGCCTTTTAAGATGTAGAATCCTAATGTTCTTTTTTAAACTAAAAAAGAACCAAAAAAGTTCTGGGGGTTATTGCGGAGACCCCCAGCCGCATATTGTTGCTACGCCTGCAAAATGTTCAACAATTCTTTGTTGCTTGCAGGATAACGACCCTGCATTTTGCCCCACGGGCAAAAACGCAACGCCGCTTCGCGGTACATCCTCATTTTGCAACGGCTCCGCATTTTGAATAAAAATCAGTGCATATATCTGGCTTAAATCCAAAAATATCGCCGCCTTTATTTCAAATCGCGGGAGCGCTTACAATTTGCGAATGTCATTAAGTACTGTTTTGCAAATTGGCGCGGACGCATCATATCCGCGGGCGGAGGGTCTGGGAACCATCGCAAGGTTCCCAGAACTTCTTTGCTTACTTTCTTAGTTATAAGAAAGTACGGTCTATCCTGTATTGAACTATCTACAATTTGCCCTATGGCCAAAACCGTACCGCCGCTTCAATGTTTTGCCACTTATCCCTCAGCAGTTTATTTTAAAGTTTCCTGCTTTACTTTTTTATCCACAACATGGCGCGAGGCCAGCTCCTGCTGTACTTCGGCAGGGCTTATGCCCATTTCGGCCATTAAAACCAATAAGTGGTAGCAAACATCCGCCAGTTCAAATACCGTTTCTGCCTTATCGTTTTTCATGGCAGCAATTACAACTTCGGTATTTTCTTCGCCCACTTTTTTTAATATCTTTTCGCGGCCTTTTTCAAATAAGTAACTGGTATAGCTTCCCTCTACCGGTTTTTTGCTGCGCCCCTCTACAAGATTGTATAGGCTGGAAAGGCTGAAGCGTTTACCCGCTTCAGCCCCTTGCAGGTTGCGGTAAAAGCAACTGGTTTCTCCCGTATGGCAGGCAGGCCCTGCCGGGCGCACCCGTACCACAAGGGTATCGGCATCACAATCTACATCTATGCCCACAACGGTTTGGGTATTGCCGCTTGTGGCACCCTTGCGCCAAAGCTCCTGCCTGCTGCGAGACCAAAAACAGGTTTTGCCCTCCTGCAAGGTTAAGGCAAGGCTTTCTGCATTCATATATGCCAGCATCAATATTTCTCCGGTGTCCTCATGCTGCACCACAGCCGGTATTAGCCCGCGTTCGTCAAAACGCAGGCTCTGTGTATCCACTGTTTCTTTTTGTTGCATTGTGTTGCCTCCTATTTGCTAAACGCTGCCTGCCGAAGCAAGGCGCATGGTAAATCCTTTTTGATGCAGATATTCTTTTAATTCGGGAATGGGCACCTGTCCATAATGGAACACCGATGCCGCCAGCCCGGCATCCACCTGCGGCAGTGTAAACAACTCGGCAAAATGCTCGCGGTTACCCGCCCCACCCGAGGCGATTAGCGGAAGCGAAACCTTTTCGCCAATGGCACGCAGCATTTCTAAATCAAAGCCACCCTTTACCCCATCGGCATCCATGCTGTTTACCACCAGCTCGCCCGCGCCGCTGTTTGCACCGCGCACCGCCCACTCGATTGCGTCAAGGCCGGTATCTTCCCGCCCTCCGCGCGCAAAGATATGAAAAGAATCGCCCACTCTTTTTACATCCATAGAAAGTACAACGCACTGGCTGCCATACCTGCGCGCCGCATCCTCTATTAAAGATGGGTTTGCAAGGGCCCCGGTGTTTACGCTTACTTTGTCTGCACCGCAGGCAAGCACCCGCTCAAAATCCTCTACACCCGAGATACCGCCCCCAACCGTAAGGGGAATAAATACCTGCTGCGCCACTCGGCAAAGTACATCGGTAAACAGTTTGCGGCGCTCAGCCGATGCGGTTATGTCGTAAAAAACCAGTTCATCGGCGCCCTCGCTATTGTAGCGTGCTGCCAGCGCAACAGGGTCGTCCACATCCCGCAGGCCCTCAAAATGTACACCCTTTACCACCCGTCCGTCTCTAATATCCAAACACGGGATGATTCTTTTGCTTACCACCGATATGCACGCCCTTTCTTTTATGCTTTTTATTGCGCGGCTTGCAGCGCCTCTTCCAGCTTAAGGCTTCCATTATACAATGCGCGCCCCAGTATCGCGGCGTACAAATCCATCTCTGCAAGTTTTTTAATTTCACTTAAAGAAGAAACCCCGCCCGAAGCTGTAATTTTAAGCCCCTGAATGGCAGAGAGCTTTTTGTATGCCTCTATATTGGTACCCTTGCCCGCCCCGTCACGAGAAATATCGGTGTATATAATATGCTCTACACCAGCCTCCCGCATTTTTTGGCAAAAGGCAAAGCTGTCTTCGCCAGAGATTTCTGTCCAGCCCTCTACCGCTACTTTGCCCTCCCGGGCATCTACCCCTATGGCAATGGCATTACCATATTGCTGTACCATCTGTTTCGTAAACGCTTCGTCCCGCAGGGCTGCCGTACCCAAAATCACCCGCCCCACACCGGCTTCAAAACATTTGCGCACGGTTTCGGCACTTCTTACCCCGCCGCCAAATTCTACAAACAAACCGGTTTTGGCAACAGCCTTCACTACATCCAAATGGCGCGGCTCACCCTCCTTGGCTCCATTTAAATCTACCAGATGCAAATGAGAAGCCCCCGCCTGCACAAAGCCTTTGGCAAAGGCAGCCGGGTCATCTCCATATTTGCTTACTTCATCATAATCTCCCTGATACAGGCGTACAACATGCCCGTCCAGCAAATCGATGGCCGGAAACAATACCATAAACTAAACCTCCGCAAAGGCGCGCAGCATGGCAAGGCCCGCGTCGCCGCTTTTTTCGGGGTGGAACTGTGTGCCATATACATTTTTGTTTTGTACCGCCGCTGTAACCTGTACTCCATACTCGGCTGTGGCAATAGCAGCACTGCCTGCGCGCGCGTAAAAACTGTGCACAAAATATACGCTGTCGTTTGGCCCGGCATACTTAAAAAGCGGGCATTGCGGCTGCAAAATTCGCAGGGCGTTCCACCCTATATGCGGCACTTTATAACTGTACCCTGCCCTGCTTAAATCTTGCTGCAAGGGCAGTATGCTGCCCGGCACAAGGCCAAGGCCTTTATGCACACCAAACTCGTGGCTATCTTCAAACAATAGCTGCATACCAAGGCATATGCCCAGCAGCGGTGTACCGGCGGCGGCAACCTGCTGCAAGGGCTGCACCAACCCTCTTTGCTGTAATCGCTGTATTGCATCCCCAAAGGCACCCACGCCGGGTAAAATTACCCTGTCTGCCCTTTGTATCTCGGCAATATCTCCTGTTACTGTTGCCTGCTGGCCAATATAGGCAAGGCTGCTTTTTAAGCTAAACAGGTTGCCCACCCCATAATCCACAATGGCTATCATGGCATTTTCTCCTTTGTGTTTAGTACGGGGCATTGGTTAACACTCCGCCGTTACTGCTTTGCGTCCAATATAAGCTGGGCAAACCTCTTGCATCTCATTCTGTGCGCGGCATTTCAACACAGTTCTATTCATGCATTGAGTATTCTTTATTTATAGCAGTACGCCCTTTGTAGAGGGAATGGCCCCGCCCAGTTTTTCGTCCACTGCCACGGCGGCGGCCAGTGCCCGCGCCAACCCCTTAAAGCAGGCCTCGGCTATGTGGTGGCTGTTGGTGCCTGCCAATTGGCGAACGTGCAATGTTAACCCCATGGTACGGGTAAACGCAATTAAAAATTCTTGCACCAACTGGGTATCAAAACTGCCAATCTTTTCGGTTACAAAGGCAAGGGTATCGTATAATCCCGCGCGTCCGCTTATATCCAGCACCACCTCTACCAATGCCTCATCCATGGGCAGCAGCATACTGCCATACCGCACAATACCAGCGCCATTGCCCAGTGCTTTTGCAAATGCAGTGCCCAGCGCAATGCCCACATCTTCCACCGTGTGGTGGTCGTCCACCTGGGTGTCTCCTTTGCAGGTAAGCACAAGGTCAAATCTTCCATGCCGCGCAAAAAGCTCTAGCATATGGTTTAAAAAGCCGCAGCCGGTATTTATTTGGTTTTCGCCGGTGCCGTCCAGTTGCAGGGTACAGCTTATTTGGGTTTCGGTTGTATTGCGTTTTACTTCACTCTTTCTCATTATACCCTCCTATGCTTGTATGCCCGGCTTTATGATTTGCCGCAAAGCCGCAAATAGTGTTTCCATTTCGTCGTCACTTCCCACAGAAATGCGCAGCCAGTTTTGAATACGCGGCCTGTTAAAATGGCGCACTAATATTTTTTGTTCTTTTAATTCTTGGGCCAAATAATCGGCTTTAAAACTGAGATGGCTTGCAAACACAAAATTGGCAAGGCTTTGGGTAACCGTAAAACCAAGCGCCCTTAGCCGGGTAATGGTTTGCTCTCTTGTTGCAACCACCGCATTGCGGCAGGTTATAAAATATTCTTTGTCTTGCAGGGCAGCGGCACCCGCCGCTATAGACATACTGTTTACATTGTAGGGATTAAAGCTGCTGCGCACCGTTTGTAAAACATCCATTAGTTCTTTACAGCCAGCAACCCACCCAATGCGTGTGCCTGCCAACTGGCGAGATTTGCTAAAGGTGCCCACCACCAGTAAATTATCAAATTCCTGTAGTAAGGGCAGGCAGCTTTCTCCGCCAAAATCCACGTACGCTTCATCCACCACCAACAGCATTTGCGGATTGCGTTTTAGCAGCCCGCGTATCTGGCTAACTGCCAGCGCCAGCCCTGTGGGTGCATTGGGGTTTGCAATAAAAACCGTTCCCTCGTACCCATCATAATCCTCTACTGCTAGTGTAAAATCTTCCCGCAGGGGTACAATGGTTGGCACAATGCCTCGCCTTGCCGCATATACAGGGTAAAAGCCGTAGGTTTCATCGGCAAAGGCTACCCCACGCCAAGCAAAGGCTGTAAAAATAAAATCCAGTGCTTCATCACTGCCGTTTACCGCCATTAAAAGGTTTTGGGGTACGCCGGTTTCTTTGCTAAGTTGCTGCAAAAACAGGCCGGCGGTTAAATCAGGGTAGCGGTTCATTCCCTCTACCGCTGCCTGCACCGCCTTTAGCACGCCGGGCGCGGGCGGGTAGGGACTTTCGTTTGTGTTTAGTTTTACAACGCCCTTTAGCCGGGGCTGTTCTCCCGGTACATAGGGGGCAAGCGCCCGCAAAAGAGGATCGGCAAAATTTGTCACTTTACTTCCTCCCCGCTTTGGGCCAAGCGTCTGCGCACACTGGCGGCATGCGCGTTCAGCCCCTCGGCATCGGCAAAGGCGGCAGCGCTATTGCCCACCGCCTGCAATGCATTTTTAGAATAATACAAATAGCTGCTTTTTTTAACAAAATCATCTACCGAAAGCGGGGAAGAAAACCGCGCTGTCCCCCCTGTGGGCAGGGTGTGGTTTGGCCCCGCAAAATAATCTCCCAGTGCCTCGGGCGTATTATGCCCCAAAAATACACTGCCCGCATTTTGGGCAAGCGGAAGCCAAGAGAAAGGATCCTCTACACAAATCTCCAAATGCTCGGGCGCCACCTCGTTTGCAATTTGCATTGCCTGCGTAAGGCTAGCCGCCAGCAAAATACGCCCGTTGTTGCGAATAGACGCTTCTGCAATTCCTTTTCTTGCCAGTTGGCTTAGCTGCAACGGCAATTGCTGCTGCACCTGCTGCGCCAAAGCGCTACTGGTGGTAACCAGTACGGCGCTTGCCAAGGGGTCGTGCTCGGCCTGCGCCAACATATCGGCCGCTACCATCTCTGCAGTGGCAGTTTCATCCGCCACTACAAGCACATCGCTGGGGCCAGCTATCATATCAATATCCACAAGACCATACACCAGCCGCTTGGCCGTGGCTACATAGAGGTTGCCCGGCCCTACAATTTTATCTACCCTTGCAATGCTTTGGGTGCCATAGCAAAGCGCCGCTACCGCCTGCGCGCCGCCAATACGGTAAATTTCGGTTACGCCCGCAACCGAGGCCGCCGCCAGTACCCCAGCATTTATCTGCCCATCTTTGCCGGGCGGGGTTACCATTACAACACGCCGTACCCCCGCAATGCCCGCAGGGATTGCATCCATAAGAACGGTACTTGGGTAGGCCGCCGTACCACCCGGCACATATACGCCCACGCTTGCCAACGGCAATACGCGCTGCCCCATTATTACACCGGGGCCTCCATCGGCAATAAATCCCTCGCGCTTTTGCCGGGTATGAAATGCCCTTATATTGGCTGCCGCCTGCTCTAAAATACCCAAAAACTCTGGGCCTACCTGCTGGCATGCATCCTCTATTTCGCTTTGCGCCACCCGCAGGCTGCTTATTTCGGCCTTGTCAAACTGCTTTGTAAAGCGCAGCAGGGCGGCATCGCCCTCTGCTTTTACCGCTTGCAATATTTCTGCCACTGCCTGTGTAACATCGGGCTCGGCCGGTTTATTACGTAGCACTGCTTCGGCGGCATCCAGCCCGCGTGCATCCAAAATTTGTATCACAGCACTTCACCCAGTCTCTCTACAAGGTTTCTAATCTCTTTGTCTTTAAAACGCCATGCTGCCCGGTTGGCAATTAGCCTTGCAGAGGAAGGGGCCACTTCTGCAATCACTGCAAGGTCGTTTTCCCGCAGGGTGCTTCCGGTTTCTACAATATCTACAATCACATCCGAAAGGCCCAGTATCGGCGCCAGCTCTATAGAACCATGCAGCGGTATAATTTCTACTTCGCGGCTTTGGGCGGCATAGTAACGGCGGGAAACAGCGGGGTACTTGGTTGCCACACGCAGCGGGCGGGCAAGGTCTTCTTCAAATCCGTTTTTGGCTGCCACGCTTAAACGGCACTTGCCAAGGCCCAAATCGAGCAGTTCCAACACATCTGTTCCATTTTCTAACAAAACATCCTTGCCCACTACCCCAATATCGGCAGCGCCATGCTCTACATAGCTGCCCACGTCCGAGGGCTTTACCAGCATATAGCGCATACGATTTGCCGTATCTTCCAGCACCAATTTTCTGCCGTCATCTTCCAACACATCCCCGCCAAGGCCTGCCGCCGCCAACATTTTGCCTATTTGGCGTGCCATACGGCCTTTGGGCAGGGCAATGTTTAGCATTGTTTCTTTTGGGGCATTTTCTGCCTGCTCTGCATCCTGCTTTTCAAGCTCGTCTAAATACAGCGCAAACCCAACAGCCCCCTGCGGCTTTTCTAACCGGCTTAGCAGGTTATCATACCGCCCGCCCGATAATACACAAACCGGAACACCCGGTAAATAGCCCTGAAAAATAAGACCGTTGTAGTATTTTATATCGTTTAGGATGGAAAAATCCAGCCGTAGCTCTACTTCTTCGGTTTGGGGCAGCCCTTTGGCCAATTTCTCTATTTCATCCAGTGCTTTTGCCGCACCGCGTACCCCTTGCGATAATTCTCTTGCGCGTTCCATCGCCTTTTGGTAAGGGCCGGCCAGCAACGCCAAACCCGCCAGCCTTTGCACTTCTTCTTTTGCAAGGCCCGCCTGCAAAGCCGCCTGTTCTAGTTCTCCCGCACTGCCCGCGCGCAACGCAAGCAGGGCAGCGGCTTTTTCCTGCTCTCCACGCAGGGGGGCCAGCATAGCCTCTATAAACCCCATGTGAGAAAGATCTAGAGACCCACCCCCTACAGCAGCAAGGGTAATGGCAGCCAGTTCCAACACCTCGGCCTGCGCCAAAGCCATATTGCCGCCAATGTATTCCAATCCCATCTGCTCTATTTCGCGGTATTCTCCGGTACTGCGGCTGCGCCTAAACACGCTTTCTTGGTAATATACTTTTCTTTGTTTGCCCGCGGGTGTGTTTTGCACTATAGACAGGGTTACGTCCGGTTTTAAAGCCAACAAGCGTCCGTCGGCAGCGGTAAAGGTTAAAATATCCTCCCCCGCCAAAAAATTTTTATTTTTAAGGTAAAGATCATACGCTTCAAAACTGCCCATGCGGTACAGCCCATATCCCCTACTCTCATACAGGCCACGCAGGCGCAGTGCAGTTTCTTCGCTGGGCCGCAAAGGCGGCAATGGCAGTTGCATTGTTCTTTCCTCCATTTTTGGGTTTGTGCTATTTTAACACGCTTTATTAGTTTAGTCAAGTAAATTAATAAAGCAATAGCTGCAATTCCACTTCTCTATGTGTTCTCAAATACAGCTTGCCTAAACACAGCAAATATTTTGCATTTATACTCTCTTTTTAACACACAAACCCGCTCTGCACAAGGCAGGGCGGGTTTTCTTTGTTTTTTTGTTATGGAAATATACCACGCATACGTTTGGCCTGCGTAAGCCTTTGGATGGCAAGAATATAGGCCGCAATACGGTAGCTTACTTTTTTGTCGCGCATAATATCACTTACTTCGTTATAGCTGCGTATCATTACCTTATGCAGCATATTGTTTACCTGCTCTTCTTCCCAGGTAAGGTTTTGGATGTTTTGCACCCATTCAAAATAAGAGACAACCACGCCGCCGGCATTTGCCAAAATATCCGGCACCAATATAATACCCCGGCTGTCCAGTACTTCATCAGCCTCTGTGGTGGTGGGGCCGTTGGCGCCTTCTACTATAAGCTTAGCCTGTACACATTTGGCAACCTCGGCAGTTATCTGGTTTTCCAGCGCGCAGGGCACCAGTACATCACAGTCACAGCAAATCAGCTCGGCATTGGTAATAGGCTGGCCCTCGCCGCTGTATCCCTCTATGGTATGTTTTGGATTTTGTGCCACATACTCCATTAAAGCCGGAATATCAAGTCCATCGGCGCAGTACAAGCCACCCGACACATCGCTTACCGCCACAACGGTATAGCCCATCTCGTGCAGCAAACGAGCCGAGGTGCCACCCACATTGCCAAGGCCCTGTACAGCAATCCGGTTGTTTTCTTTATCCATCCCGTGACGCACAAGCGCCTCTTTTACAATAATGCTTACGCCGCGCCCTGTGGCCGCCGCACGCCCTAAAGAGCCCCCAAGCTCTATGGCTTTGCCCGTTACAACACCCGGTACAGCATACCCTTTCATCATGCTATAGGTGTCCATAATCCAGCCCATTATCTCGGCGTTTGTGTTTACATCAGGGGCCGGTATATCTCTTTCTGGCCCAATAATGGGCAGTATCATAGAGGTAAACCGCCTTGTAAGGCGTTCTAACTCTCCCTTAGAAAGTTTAGATGGGTCTACCTGTACGCCGCCCTTGGCACCGCCATAGGGTATATTTACCACCGCACATTTAAAACTCATCCAGGCAGCAAGCGCTTTTACCTCGTCGGGATCGGTATTTTGATGATACCGTATGCCGCCCTTGCAAGGCCCGCGCGTGCTGGAGTGCTGCACACGGTACCCCTCAAACACCTGTACCGAACCATCATCCATCCTTACCGGTATAGCAACTTTAAGTTCCCTTTCTGGGTGTTTTAAAATCTCCAGCTCGTAGGGCGATGCCTCTAAATATCTGCCTGCATTGTCAATTGTGCGTGTTACCTGTTCAAAGGGATTGTAACCTTCCATTCTTTTCCGTCCTTTCTCTCTTTCAAATCATTTTATTGGAATGACACAAAAAAAGGCGCAAAAAAACAAGCTTTCTGCCATACACCTTTTTGTCTGGTGCACAAAGAAAACAAACATCTAAAATTAGGGATATAGTAATTGTAAAATCGAGGAACATGTCTTTCCACTGATTACACAATAACACGCTTTTCAAAAAGATGCAATATAAAAAACCCCGGCGTTTTTTCCTGTATTTTTTGCTTTGTTTGGGCAAAAAATACATTTAGGGCCCGCCGGGGCTTTGGGTATTTACTTTACTGTAAGCAGGTTGTAATTGCCATTTCCAAGGCCTATTTTTTCGCCGTGCTCAATCTGGCTGCGCCAGTTGGTGGTGGGGTGCATACGGCAAAAATGGTCGTGCCCTTCAGCCTTTGTTTCCGCCAAAAAAGTAGAGGGAATGATCGGTGCCGCCAGCACTGCTTCGGCACAGGCAGCATCCAAAGCCACAGGGTCAAAAGAAGCAAAAATACCTATATCGGGCACCACCGCGGCATCGTTACCCGAGTGGCAATCGCAGGTTGGCGATATTTGCTGCACAACGCTGATGTGAAAGTGGGGGCGGCCGTCTACAATAGCTTTGGTATACTCCACCATTTTGCTGTTTAGCATATCGCCGCTGGTACCGCTTTGGTTAGAAATTGCGTCAAAGTTACATGCCCCAATGCACCGTCCACAGCCTACACATTTTTCGTGGTTTATATGCGCTTTTTTGTTTTCGTTGTAAGAAATAGCATCGTGTGCACAAAACCGCATACACATACCGCAAGAGCGGCAGCGCTCTGCATGCACTGCGGGTTTACCATCGTTGTGCATTTGCATTTTGCCTGCGCGGCTGCCGCACCCCATGCCAATGTTTTTAATGACACCGCCAAAGCCTGTTCCCTCGTGCCCTTTAAAGTGGGTAAGAGATATAAAAATATCCGCATCCATTACAGCGCGGCCTATATGGGCGGTTTTGCAGTACACACCGCCCTGCACAGGCACTTCTATATCGTCTGTGCCCTTTAGCCCATCGGCTATAATCATCTGGCACCCGGTAGAAAGCGGCGAATATCCGTTTTCCATCGCCGCATCCAAATGTTCCAGCGCATTTTTACGCCGCCCCACATAAAGGGTGTTGCAGTCTGTTAAAAAAGGCTTTCCGCCATTTTTCCTTACCCTGTCGGCCACACGCTTGGCAAAATTGGGCCGTAAAAAAGAAAGATTGCCCGGCTCTCCAAAATGCAACTTTATAGCGGTAAACTTATCTGTAAAATCAATGCTGTCCAACCCGGCCCGTGTCATAAGCTTATCCAGTTTATCCAACAGGCTTACATTTTCTTTACAACGCATATCTGTAAAAAATACATCTGCTTTTTGCATACTATTCTCCCGTTTGTATTACAGTGTTGGTTCTTCGTTTGGTTTAAAGCTTTTCAGCGTCCTCTATCTCCATCCCCAAAGATAGGCGACGCACCATATCCAGTGCGTATTGTGTGGCCTGGTGGCGCACCCATTCGCGGTTGCGGTGGGCACCAAGCTGCAATTTTTTAACAAATGTGCCGCCAAGGCTGCTGGCTGCCACATACACAAGCCCCACCGGTTTTAGCGCCGTTCCCCCATCCGGCCCGGCCACACCAGTAATGCCTACCCCATAAGTGGCCCCGGCAAGGGTTTGTATCCCCTGTGCCATAGCTGCTGCCGTTTGGGCAGACACCGCGCCATATTCCTCCAGTGTTTTTTCGGGCACACCTATCATTTTTACTTTTGCTGTATTTGCATAGGTACAGGCACCATAGCCAAAAACATCACTGGCACCAGCCACCGAGGTAATGCGTTTTGAAAGTAGCCCGCCGGTGCAACTTTCTGCCGTGGCAATGGTTTCTGCCCGCTCTTGCAGTTGCCTTACCAGCGTTGTTTCTAAATCGGGCCAAGTCTCGGTGTAAATATAACCGTTTAATAAGGCGCGAAATTTACCCGCGTAGTCCTCACACATGGCAACCGCTTCCAGCTCGCTTTGGGCACGGGCGGTAATGCGCACATGCACTTCGCCGGTTTTTGCGTACAGGGCCGCCGTAGGGTTGCTGCCGTCTAAAAGTGGGTGCACCATATCCTCAAGCAGGCTTTCTCCAATACCAAACACCCGCAGAGTATGAGAGTACAACACACCATCCTGCATTGCCTCCAGCATGGGACGTATCTGGTTTGTAAACATGGGGCGCATCTCGCTGGGGGGGCCGGGCATTAAAAAGGCCGTGCTGTTTTGATGCTTAAATATCATGCCCGGGGCGGTTCCGTTAAAATTGGGTATCTTCTCGCCATTGCGGGGTACCATGGCCTGTTTTTCGTTATTGGTGGTCATGGTTATGCCGCGGTTTATAAAAAATCCCCTAATTTTTTCTAGTTCCTCTTCATCCATTACCAGTTCGTCCTCAAAAACCGAGGCCACCGTTTGCTTGGTAAGGTCATCATCAGTGGGGCCAAGGCCACCCGTAAATATCAAAATATCACTGCGCCCTTTTGCTTCTTTAACTACTCCAGCCAAACGCTGGGGGTTATCTCCCACTACGGTTTGGTAATAAACGCCAAACCCCAGTGAGGCCAATTCTTGTGCCAAAAACTGGGCGTTTGTGTTTACAATATCGCCCAACAGCAGCTCGGTTCCTACACAAATAATTTCGGCTTTCATACCGGTTGCCTTCTCTCTACATGGTTTATTTTATTGTTAAAGCGGGCAAATAAAAATTATCCGCAGGCTTATATAGCAACGCAGCAAAACAACACCGCTATTTTAATACACCTGTACATTTTGCATAGCGCAAAACGCGGCACACCCTACGCCTGCCCTGCACCGCAAAGCAATTAAGGGTATTAAACAAGCCCTGCATAGCGCAGAGCCCGTTTTATTTATGGCTGCATCAGTCCAAATTCGGCCAGGGCCGCCGCCTCTGCTTCCAGCGCAAACAATTGGGGCATTTCTGCCTCCATAGCCTCGCACAGGGGCAGCTTCGGTTTTGTAGCCGGATGGGGCGGCGTAAAAATGGTGCAGCAATCTTCGTAGGGCAAAATGCTGGTTTCGTAAGTATTTATCTGCCGCGCTATTTCCATAATTTCAACTTTATCCATGGCGATGCAGGGGCGCAGCACCGGCATACTTTGTACCGCATCGGTACAAGCCAGCGCCTGCATGGTTTGGCTTGCCACCTGCGCAAGGCTTTCGCCCGTAATCAGCGCTTCGCATCCCTCTTTTTGGGCAATTACAGCGGCAATACGCATCATGCTGCGGCGCATCATTACGGTAAAATACTCTGGCTTACTTAGGTTATCACGCAAAAACTCCTGCGCCTTTGTATACTCTACAACATACAAGGGCATGGGGCCTGTGCCCGGCGTAAGCAAGCGGGCAAGATCCTCTACTTTGGCGCGTGCCCTTGGGCTTGTATAGGGCGGGCTTGCAAAGTGGATGCTTACCAGCCCAAGCCCTCTTTTTGCCATTAAGTGCCCTGCCACAGGGCTGTCTATCCCGCCGGAGAGCATCAATGCGGCGCGCCCGCTGCTGGGCACTGGCAAACCACCGGCTCCTTTTACTTTTGGACCGTGTACATAAGCGCCTTTTTCACGCACTTCTACCGTTACAAGGGTTTCGGGTGTGCGCACATCCACCTTTAGGTGGGGGTATGCATCCAGTACAATGCCGCCCAAATGGCTGCTAATTTCCATGCTGTTTAATGCAAACGTTTTATCCGCACGCTTGGCCGTAACCTTAAAGGTTTTGGCGGCCCCTAGCTGCGGACGCAGATATTCAAGTGCCAATTTTGCTATGGCATCCATATCTTTCTCGCACACCGCACTGCGGGATATAGCCGCCAGCCCAAACACGCGCGATACCCGTGCAAAGGCTTCTTCTACCGATGCATTTGCAGTTTCGTCCTGCGGTTCTATATACAATGCCGATTGTGCACTGCGCACATTCCACTTACCCAAATCTGCCAGGCGGCGGCGCAGAGCCTTGATCAGTGTTGCCTCAAACTTAGAGCGGTTTAAGCCTTTTAGGCTCATTTCGCCCTGATAACCCAATATAATTTCCCGCATACAAACTCCTTACCGGGCGGGCCTGCGCCCGCTGTTTTTTTGGGATGTACGCGCAATGGCTTCTATCCCATCTGTAAGCCCCAAAAGCAGGGCATCTATATCTTCTTCTGTATTTTGTCCGTCAAAGCTGATGCGTAAAGACGAATCGATACGCTCGGCATACAGGCGCATAGCTGTAAGTGTGTGGCTGGCCTGCCCCTTAGAGCAAGCGGACCCGCTGGACACATACACCCCCCGCTGCTCTAAAAAGTGCAGCATAGTTTCGCTACGGATGCCCGGTAAAGAAATATTTACAATGCCGGGGTAACTTTGCGGCGGAGAATTGATAAACAAGTTTGGCAAACCGGCAAGCCCCTGCAACAAACGGTTACGCAATGTGTGTATGGTTTGCGCGTCACACTGGGCATTAGTCTGCATCAGCTCTACCGCTTTGGCAAAGCCCGCAATATAAGCCGTATTTTCGGTGCCCGGGCGTATTCCGCTCTCCTGCCCGCCACCCAGCAGCGGGGTTTGAATGGCAAGCCCCTTGCGCAGGTAAAGTGCTCCTATCCCTTTGGGGGCGTGTATTTTATGCCCCGCCACCGCAATGCTGTCTATCTGTGTTTTTTCGGCTGCCAGCGGCAATTTGCAAAACCCCTGTACAGCATCTACATGCACCGCAACTAAAGGGTTAATTTCTTTTACACGGCGGGCAAGGCTTTCCACATCCAGCACTGCTCCGGTTTCGTTGTTTACCTGCATGGCGCACACCAATATGGTATCGTCCCGCACCTCGGCCAAAATGTCTGCAATGTCTACTTCGCCAGTTTCTGCCGGCGGCACCATGGTTACTTCAAAGCCCTCGCGCTCTGCCAAGGCCAGCAGCACCTTGCGCACGCCGGGGTGCTCGTACCCGGTTGCCACAAAATGGTTGCCCCTGTTTTTGCGGGCGCGCGCAATGCCCTGTATGGCAATATTGTTGGCCTCGGTACCGCTTGCGGTAAAATACACCTGCTTGGCAGCACAACCCAGCGCTTTGGCCAGTGTGCTCCGCGCTGTTTCAATTACCTTTTCGGCCTCCATACCCGGGGCATATAAAGACGACGGATTGGCAAAATGTGCAGCCAATACCTCGGCCACTGTATCCACAACCGCAGAAAAAGGCGCGGTGGTGGCGGCATTGTCCAGATAATGCAAAACTTCCTCCTTCATCTGGGATAACATTTACCCCAGAGCTGCTTTTAAACACAACTTTACAAGCAGAGGCTTTGCTGCAAAACACAGGCCGCCGCTTTTTACCAAATTAAACCCCCGCCAAAAAGCAACGGTTTAACCTTATACTGTATTGTTTTATTATATACCCCCCGGCAAGGGTGGAGCAAGCTATGCTTTATATGCCTTTGTTGCAACACACAAATGGACACTAAAACAATTTGCAATTATTACAGGGGCTACATTTTGTGCTCCAAAGCCTTCAGGTGCTGTAGCTGACCCTAGAGTATTATGTAAAATTGCACAAAGAAATTTTTGTATTCAGTTTTTTACAAACCCACCCTTTAAAGATGCGCGGTAGTAGCCTTCTTTAACTACCCAAACGGATGCCACAAAATACAGCAATGCCGCAAAACAGGCAACGGCCTTGTGTTTGCGGCACCGATTTATTCTGCACTAAGACTTTTTTTAGCTTTGGCTCGCTTTACCACTTTCATACGGGTAAATTCTTCACGCTCGTGTTCTTCCAAAACGCTGGAGATAAAGCGGATGATTCCCTCATACCGGGGAATGACAATATTTTGCAGCATATTGGCACGCCGCTGCGTTTTTTTAATGGCCGTAGCCAGGCGGTAAACGCTGTTTTCTACCCCTGCAAGCCGGGCCGACAGGTTTTTAACCTCGTCAAACCGTACATAGGCACTGTCTAAATAAGAGTTTGTGCCCCAAAAGCCATAAAAGGGGCGTATTTGGGTTTCTTCCCTCCATGTAGTGGGCAAATCTACCCCCATTACACTTCGGTTTTGCATCTGAAATCCCGTTTCTTCGGGCGCATTGTTATCCAGCGTATTTTCTATACCAAGGGTAACGTTTGCCGTTTGCAGGGCACTGTAAGCGCTAGAGAAGGTATCTCCGATATCCTGCTGGGTACGGGCGGCCGCATCAATCATGCGCATCATTTCACGCATTAAAATGCTGCGTTTTCTATCTAGCATTTCATAACCGTGCTTTGCCAGCGCCAAGTTTTTTTTGGCGGCAAGCAGGTTTGCTTTTGTGGGTGATACCTGTTGTGCCACAGCCCTATCCCCTTTCTTTTATATTATGCCTTTATTTAAAGGCAGTTTGTTTATGATTTTGTTTGCACCAGTTGCGTACGTGTTTGCGATGTACGGCAAACCTAGTCTTGTTTTACTTTGCCCAGTTTTTCATCCAGCAGCTTTTCGTCCATACGGTCCAGCTCGCTGCGGGGCAGCAGGCCCAAAAGCTCCCAGCCAAGGTCTAGGCTTTGCTCGATGCTGCGGTCGTCCTCTGCACCCTGCTTTAAAAACATCTGTTCAAACTGCTTACCAAATTCCAGATATTTTTTATCCACTTCCGAAAGTTCTTCGTCGCCAATAACATTGGCAAGGCCACGGGCATCGCCCACTTTGGCATACGAGGCAAACAACTGGTTTGCCAGCGCGGGGTGGTCTTCGCGGGTAAAGCCCTTACCAATGCCGTCTTTTGCAAGGCGGGAAAGGCTGGGCAAAACACTTACCGACGGGTAAATACCCTGCTGGTCAAGGTCTCTGTCCAAAACAATCTGTCCCTCGGTAATATATCCGGTTAAATCGGGTACCGGGTGGGTAATATCATCGTTTGGCATGGTTAAAATGGGCAACTGTGTTACGCTGCCGCCCCTGCCCTTGATAACGCCCGCACGTTCGTACAGGCTGGCAAGGTCGGAATACAGGTAGCCGGGATAGCCTTTGCGCCCGGGGATTTCTCCACGAGAAGAAGAAAACTCGCGCAGGGCCTCTGCGTACGAGGTCATATCAGTCATAACCACCAAAATATGCATCCCTTTTTCAAACGCCAAATATTCGGCGGCGGTAAGGGCGCAGCGCGGGGTTAAAATACGCTCTACAATAGGGTCGCTGGAAAGGTTCAAAAACATGGTTACGTGCCCAAGCGCGCCCGATTCTTCAAAACTGCGGCGGAAATAATCGGCAACGTCCTTGGTAACACCCATAGCACAAAACACAATGCCAAACCGCTCCTCAGTGCCATCGGCCTCGGCAATACGTGCCTGCCGCACAATTTGCGCCGCCAAACGGTTGTGGCTGATGCCGCTGCCCGAAAAGATGGGCAGCTTTTGGCCGCGGATAAGGGTAACCAGAGTATCAATAGAAGAAATACCGGTGCGGATATAGTTGCGGGGATAGGCACGGCTTACAGGGTTTATGGCGCTTCCGTTTACGTCGCGCTCTTCCTCGGCATATACCAGGCCAAACCCATCGGCAGGCTGGCCTATACCATTAAATACACGGCCTAGCATTTCTTCTGCCAGGGGCAGGCGCATGGGCTTACCTGTAAAGCGGGTATTTACGCCATCCAGCCCAAGGCCGGTAGTGCCGGTAAACACCTGCACAATGGCTTTATCTCCCTCTAACGTAATTACACGCCCAAGGCGAGAGCCATCTTTGGTTTGCAGCTCTACAATTTCCTCGTTAGAAACGCCCTCTACGCCCTCCAGCACCACCAAAGGCCCGCTAATTTGCTCTAGGCCCAAATATTCCATTGCCATTTTATCCCTCTTCCCTGCCTGCATTTGCTTTACGCATCTGCCCGCTTATACGTTTGCAGAAACCTTTGCCAGCGCCGCATCTGCGGTACGCAGTTTTTCTAGCAGTGTTTGGCACGCGGCATCTATCTGCGCACGGTAATCGTCAAACATTTCCAGTTTGCCGTTGGGTATTTCGTATTTGATTTTTACCAATTTATCAAACAGGCCGGTGGCTACAATATCACTTACCGTTATGCCGTTTTCCACCAATGTAGAGGCCTTATCGTTCATATATAGGATAATTTCCATCATCTTTTTTTGCTTTTCCAGCGGTACATAGGTATCTTCGGCGTGGTAGGCGTTTTGCTGCAAAAACCCGGTGCGCACCACTTTAGCCACCTGCAAGGTAAGCTTTTGGCTGTCGGGCAGTACGTCCTCGCCTATTAGTTGCACCACTTCCTGCAGGCTTGCTTCCTCATTTAACAGGGCCAGCAAACGGCTGCGCAACTGCGGAAAATCCTCGCCCACATTTTGCACAAAATAGGGGTCGATGTCATCGTAATATTCGCTATAGCTTTGGGTCCAGTTAATGGCGGGGTAGTGCCGCGCATAGGCAAGGCTTTTATCCAGCGCCAAAAAGCAGCGAACAAAACGTTTGGTATTTTGAGTTACCGGCTCCGAAAAGTCTGCCCCTTGGGGAGAAACTGCGCCAATTAGGGTTACGCTGCCCTCGGTGCCGTTGGCATTGTGGGTACAGCCCGCGCGCTCGTAAAAACCAGCAAGGCGGCTGGGCAGATACGCCGGAAAGCCTTCTTCTGCGGGCATTTCTTCCAACCTGCCCGATATCTCACGCAGCGCCTCGGCCCAGCGGGAGGTAGAATCTGCCATTAGAGCCACATCGTAGCCCATATCGCGGTAATACTCGGCCAAAGTGATGCCTGTATAAATAGAAGCTTCGCGCGCAGCCACCGGCATATTGGAGGTATTGGCAATTAGCACCGTGCGGTCTGTCATGGGGCGTCCGCTTTTAGGGTCTACCAATTCTCCAAATTCTTCCAGTACCTGCGTCATTTCGTTGCCGCGCTCTCCACAGCCTACATAAATAACAATGTCGGCATCGCTCCATTTTGCAAACTGGTGTTGCAGCATGGTTTTACCTGCTCCAAACCCGCCAGGAATGGCGGCGGCACCGCCTTTTGCCACCGGAAAAAGACTGTCTATAACGCGCTGCCCGGTAATTAAAGGCTTAACAGGTGCTTCGCGCCCAGCCGATGGGCGCGGTATTTTGATGGGCCAGCGGTGCGCCAAAAACAAATCTTGCTCTTGGCCTGCATCGTTACGTATTTTTACAATGGGCTGGGCAATGGTATACTGCCCGTTTTCGGCTGTCCAAATTACCTCGCCCTTTACCTCGGGCGGCACCATACTGCGGTGGGTAATAATGGCGGTTTCGGGGCAGGTGGCAATTACAGTGCCGCCCGCTACGCGGTCGCCCACTTTTACGGCAAGGGTGGTATCCCATGTTTTTGTTTCGTTTAAGCTAGGCAGTTGCAAACCGGTTGCAATAAAAGCCCCGCTTTGCTCTTCTATATCCCGCAGGGGGCGCTCAATTCCGTCAAAAATATTCTGCAACAGGCCAGGCCCCAAAACAGCAGACAACAGCTGGCCGCTGCCTTCTACCTTTTCGCCCACTTTTAAGCCGGTGGTATCCTCGTACACCTGTATGGTGGTAAGCTCTTTGGTAACCGAAATTACCTCGGCCACAAGGCCTGCCTGCCCCACATAAACCATCTCCATCATACGAAAAGAGCTGGTTTTGCGCACTGTAACCACCGGGCCATTTATAGAATAAATTGTGTTGTTCACACCCTGCACCTCATCCCAGAATTTTACCCCTATACCGCCAAACGGCTGTTGGCTGCAAAGTTCTTTTTTTGTTCTTCCAACGCCGCATCCAGGGTTTCGTCAAACAGGCGGTTGCCCTGTACTAGCTTAAAACCGCCCAGCACAATATCTGCCGATTGCTGCACTTCGCACTCTGGCAAAGCGGCGCGTAGAGAGTCCTCCAGCGCCAAATCCTGCCCGCGCAAAAACAAAACCGCGCCCTTGCCTTTTATTTGCTTTGCATAGGCGGCAACCTTGCCAGACAACCATGCGGCATATTTTGAGGAAGCGGCAAAATTTTTAAGCTTATCCCGCACGGCAGTAAACACTTCTTCTGCCAATTGGCTGCGGTACTCTAATAATTTTTGTTTATAGCCCAGCTCTGCCGCTGCAAACCCGCGCTGCGTTTCTCTTGCATACTCTTTTTCTATAGCATCATGGTCTGCCAAATCGCACTGTGCGCGCGCAATTACAAGGTCGTTTTCGCGGCGGCGGTTGGCTGCATCTATCAGCTCTGCGGCTTTGCTGTGGGCAGAGGCGATTACCGCTTCTATAAAGCGTGTTTCCCGTCCAAGTTCTGCCTGCAACGCATCCTTCATCGGATCTTTTTCAACTGCCATTTTCTTTACCTCGCACCTTAAATCTTTATTCCTACCACTTCGTAGATATACCTTTTAATATCCTCCGCCACATTATCACCCTTGTGCCGGTCGGGCATTTCTACAATCAGGGGCTTTTTGCGGTGCAGCTTATAGTCAAACACAATATCCCTAAAATCGGTATACAGTTTACTGGTTACCAGCACCAGACCTACTTCGGGGTCTTGTACCGCCTGCTGCAAAGCAGTGCGCACCTCGTCCTCTTGGTGCACCACAACACCCCTAATGCCCACCATACGCATGGCGGCCAGGGTATCTACGTTATCACTGATTAAAAAATATTTCATAAAAAACCTCTGTCTTTTGCGGGCGGTCATAACCGCCACAGGCAGGCTGGCAAACAAGATATAAAGGTACCCCTGAAGCACTGCAAGAAAACAAAGCTCTATCTGCTTACATTACTAAACAGCAGGCCGCCCAGCGGCAGGGTACAAGGCACGGTGCCCTTTATTTTGCAGCCTTAAACCTTGTTCAAAATCAAAATAGCAATCAACATTCCATACAGGGCAATGCCCTCGCCCAAGGCCACAAAGATAAGGGCTTTACCAAAGCTTTTGGGGTCTTCTGTTAAAGCGCCAATAGCAGCCGGAGCGCCCGCGCCTACGGCAATACCGCCGCCAATGGCTGCAATACCGGTAGAAAGGGCGGCCCCTAAATATGCCATGCCAGGGTTTAAGTCTGTCGCTGCCGCTGTATCACCTGTAGCGGCCGAAACCACGATGCCAATGGCACAGCAAAGGGTGGTAAACATTACGGTAAACAAAAATGTACGGCGGATATACTTTGAAATTTTCATGATTGTTTCCTCACATTCTGTATGAAAAATCTTGTTTTTTAAAATTTATACAAACCTGCCAAATGTATACAGGTTAGCTTTCTGCCTGGCGGCGCACAGAAAGCGCCTTAAAGGGAACACCGTCTGCCTCAAAAAAGCGGCTGAACAGCTCGTAGTAATTTAGCCTTAATGCCTGTATGCCAACAATGAGGCCCTCTAGGCAGATAACAAACACGTTGCCCAAAACCATTACCAAAATGCTGCCCGCACCAGAGGACATGCTTGCCAATGTTTCTACAACGCTCATCATACCCGCATGGGCCAGTACAAAACCGCCCACACGCAAAAAGCTTACAGTGTTTGCCAAAAAGTCTAAAATGGTAACAAACATTTCAAAAAAGCTGCTGATAAGCAGGTCTCCCCAGCTTTCTACATGCAGGCCGTGCCCGTCCAGTATTTCGCTTAGCGGTTCTTGCAGGTACATAACAATAAAGGGAACCACCAACAGGCAGATGATATACAGAGGAGAAAAAGCAATGCCTGTGTTTAGCATTACCATATCTACCAGTAAAAATACAGCTGCCACATAAAATATAAGCCCGGCAAGCCCGTTGGAGCCGGTAAGTGCCGCCCCCAGTTGCTTACGCATTAGCTTAGACACGATAGAAACGATCATGGCCAGTATTAAAACAGCAACACCGATAGAGATGGAAACCAGCAAAATGGTGTTTACACTTTGGGCACCCATTACTTCAAAAGGTTTTTCTTCCAGCCCCAGTGCATGCCACATGGGGTCCAGCAAATGCTCGTTGCCAAAAACGCTGCCAAACAAAAGGCCAAATACCGCGCTAAAAAAGCCGGCACGCGCCAATATGGCGCCTATGGGCATTTTGCGTTTGCGGTACATGTAAAAGTAACCAAACAACCCTAAAACAATGCCCTGGCCAAGGTCTGCAAACATTAGCCCATACAGAACCGAGTAAATGATAGACACAATAAAGGTTGGGTCTATATCATTATAAGTGGGCAGGCCGTACATGGTGGTAAACATCTCGTACGGGCGGGCAAACCAGTTGTTTTTTAACTTAACCGGGGGCTTTACGGGCAGCTCCTGGCTGTGTTCGCTCTCCTGTACCTTTACACCCGGTACAGCAGAAAGCTGTTTTACAAAATGGTTGTATTTATCTTGCGGCACAAACCCACTAATATAAAATGTATTGTTAAACACAAGAGCATATTTTTCCATTTCGTACAATTGGTCCATATGCTCCAGCCAATGGGCCATATTACGGATAATTTCCATATCACGCTCGGCTGCAATGTCGGAGGGATGCACCAAATCATCCAGATTTGTTTGGAGGTCTGAGATGGTTTTGCGAACCGATTCTAATGCCTGCATGGGCTTGCCATGCACAAAGTCCGGCACGCGGATACGCTCGAAATACAGCGATTTAAAGATATCGTCAATTTCTTTGGCGTTATCGGCCGGGGCAAAGTACACGCCCCAGTAATTTTCGCCGTCAAAATCGTATACAATAAAATTAAAGTAATGGGTAAAGTTAAAACCCTTTTGATTATAATAAGCCAGCCGCACAAAGCTGTTTTTGGGCAAACGCCCAATGCGAAGCTTTAAGTACCCAACGCGGAACAGCTCGTCGAAGTTGATATCGACGTCTTCCATATGGCGCAAAAGACCCTCGGTTTTAACGTACAATTCCAGCTCGTTGGTAAGCTCTACCCGGCGTTTGTTAATACCGGCAACCTGCCCCGCAAATTTTTCGAGATAATCCGATACCGTATCCAGCTCAAAAGCATCCACACCGCCTGTAAAGGGCTGTGCCGAAGCTTCTTCGTCCATTTCCTCGCCCAAATCCTGCAACAGGCCTTTTGCTTTTGTAAGCAAGGGCTCGTAGCGGTTTGTGTCAAACCGTATGGCCGAATGGATGGCCTCGCTGCTTTCGGGCGCAAAGCACTCACATTCTGCTATACATCCCAATGCCGCCAGCAAACTTTTTTCTGGCCCATGCACATTGAGATACTCCATTTTGGCTACACTCATGCATATCCTCCTTGGCATCCTGCTGCCTGTATATAAACCCGCGCTTTACTGCCGCAGCAGCAGCCTAACCTTTTCGGGCGCAAGCCCGTAACGCACACCCTCTATTACATTTACCACATTGTCTCTTTCTAGCTTTGCCAGGGTTATAAACGCGGCCAAAGCACCCGACGGCGAGGTGGTAAGATGTAAAAGACGCCGTGCCATTTTATACATAATCCGCCCGCCCGAAGCATCAAACTCATCGGGCGAAACCGGCCCGCCGATGCGCTCTAAGGCAGACTGGCGGTAAAACGCCCAAAGCAGGTCTTCTCCTTTTGAGTGGATCATTTCATCCATTTTTTGGGCAGAAACACGGTAGGTGTACGGAAGCAGCAAATACTGAATATCCGCACCCGAATATGCTTTGCCAAAATAGGTTTTTGCCCTTAAGATAACGCTTAGGTTGTAATTTTCGGCCTCCTGCAAAAACAGGTTGCGCACCGCTTCTTCTTCCCTTGCAGACAGATGCTTTTTGGCAAGGCTGAATACCTCGGAATAATAATACCTTATCAATAGCGCCTCTACAGCGGGATAATTACGTATAAGCGGATCTTTTTGATAGTAAGGGTACAGCACCTTATAGTAGGGCGTGTAGCGCAATACTTTTAGCACCTGGGTAAAATACTGCGCCTGCGCAAGCGCCAGTAAATCCACCTGCAATTTACCCTCTAAAAACGGTGGAAACATACGTATATATTTGCCGGTGCTGCCCACGCTTAACAGTCGCAGCGCCCGCATAATCTCCTGCACTTCACATTCCACCAAAAAATAATCTGCAAAGCTGTGGGCCGCAAACTCGTACCGGGCCAATGCGCTAAACTTTTTAAAAATATCCATGTTCAGCAATTCTTCAAGCTGCCCGCGGTGGGGGTCTTGCGGGGAAAGAGTGGCCAGGCTGTCTCCAAAATAGGGGTGCTTTTTAAGCACAGCCGCCACCTCTGGTACTGTACGGCGGCGCATCAACTCTTCGTATTCTTCCGAACGGACACGTTTGGCATACATGCCGCGCGCTTTTGGTATTAGTGCCTGTGATGCATTTGCCGCCAAACCTTATCCCCTCCTATGCCGTAGCTGCCCCATGCAGCGCCGTCATTTTTAGGCCTCTAAAATGGCCTTGGTCATATCCTCTATCCAGGTATCCTTGTTTTTTTGCACGGTGTCTTCCAGCGCTTTACGCCGTTCTTCAAACTTAGATTTTTCCTGGTTCTTTTTTTCTTCCAGCAGGGCTGCTTGCTCGGCCCGCACCTGCACACGCATTTGTTCTATCCGCTGTTTGCACTCTTGCTGTATCTCTTCTATCTCTTGCTGCGTTTTGCCAGAAATTTTACTGCAGGCTTCTTTTGCACGCTCTACAATAATCCCCGCGCGCAAATCGGTTTGTATTACACGGCGCAATTCTGCGTCCATGGGTTTTTTTCCATTTATCAAGGCAATCCTCCTCTAAAACAAGACAGGGGCACCTCGTTAGCATTTAGCTAACCAGCGCCTCCCCCTGGGTTATAATACTCTCATTTGTTTGTATTTTCAAGCATAAAAAAACAAAAAAACCCGCCTTGCCGTCTGCAGCCAAGTTATAACCCACTTTTACAAGTAGGTGGGTGCCCTGCGATTGGGTTTTCGCTCCCTTCCTCCAGCCCTAGGGCCGGGAGGTCTGCAAGCCGCCAAAAGACTCAGGCTCCCTTTTAATAGCCAGTAGGATAAATATAGCTGCAACACTTCGAACAAGGCAGGCATCACGTATTCGTTACCCGTTTTTTACTCTTCGTCTTCCACGTCAATTTCAAACACGTCTTTTAAACGCTCTAAAAATACGCGGCCAACTTCGTACAATTCGTCTTCATCCTCTAGCAGATCCAATACTTCCTCGCCATCTTCTTCTGTTACTTTCATAATCAGCAGTTCGGCTTCTTCTTCCAGGCCATCGGCCGGGTTTTCGTGGTATGGAATTACCGCAAGGTATCTTTGGTCGTTTACATCGGCCGCGTCCACCACCTCAAAGGTATGCTCTACACCGGCCTCGTCTTCTAATGTAAGTATGTCGGCTTCGTAATTCTCATCCGGCATGCCTTGTACAGTATTTTCGTCGCTCATGGTTGCTCCTTTTGGGGTGGCTCCCTGCTAACCCTCCACCTGTTTATTTCTTGCATTTATGATACTCTAAATCCCACCAGACAGTCAAGCAAAGCAAGTATGCATCCACTTGTATTACTATGCTATAATTAAAAGATAGAATTTACGAAAAGGAATGGTTTTTATAAAGCGTGTTTTTTCGTTTTTGCTAACGATATGCATATTTTTTGCCCTAACCGCCTGCGGTAAAGAAACTTCTTCTTTTTCTTCTAGCCGCGGCGTTGTAAGCAGCGAAGAATTGCAGTTTATGCCCTTAACCGAGGGTGACACCATTGCTGTTATAGAAACAACGGCTGGTAATATATATGTGGTTTTGTACCCCCAGTACGCACCTTTGGCGGCACAAAACTTTGTTTTGCTTGCCCAACAGGGTGGTTTTGACAACACAGAATTTTCTCGTGTGATTAAAGATTTTGTTATACAGGGCGGCAGCACCAGCGGCACCAGTGCCTATGGAGATGCTTTTGACATTGAAGTTACCTCTAAGCTACGGCATTATTCCGGCGCATTGTCTACCGCTGCAAACCACGATACTTTGCCTAAAAACAACGGGCAATTTTATATAGTGGCCACACCGCAGGCTAATTTAAACGATGATGCCCTGCTGCGTATGCAGGAAGCAGGCTATACCGAAAGTGAACTGCAAGCTTACAAAGCTGCCGGCGGCGCACCTTATTTGGACAACACCGATACTGTTTTTGGGCAGGTGTATGCCGGTATGGACGTTGTAGATGCTATTGCGGGTGTTAAAACAGATGACAACGACAAACCCAAAAAAGAAGTTTTGATTTTGAGTGTTTCTATTTCGACCTATGCGGAGGGCACCGACAATGCTGACAGCTCTGCTTCTTTAAAGGCAGGTTCTGGCTCTTCTTAACAAAAAATTGCGCGGTTTACTGGGGAGGCATAAATGCGGATTTTAAAAAAAGTATTTGAATTTATACTTTCTAGAACTTTTTTGGCGGCACTGCTTTGTATTGTACAGGTGGGTTTATTCGTTTTTTTAACCTACTGGTTTGCCAGCGCCGGTGCCATAGCCTATGCGCTGCTTACCATTATATCGGTATTGGTTTTACTTGCAGTATTTGAAAAGGACGATTTAAACCCATCGTATAAATTGATGTGGATTTTGATTATAACGTTGCTTCCCCTTTCGGGCGCACTGTTTTATCTTTTATGGGGGCACCGCAATGTACCACGCCGCAGCCGCAAACGGATGGATGCCATTGAGGCACGCTTTAAACAAAGTATGCGGCAAGACCCAGACGTTATGCAGGCACTTGCAGACACCGCCAACTCTGCCTATTACTGTGCGCAATACCTGTACCGCTACGGCAATGCCGCCCTTTATGTGGGTAACAATGTAGAATACTACGCCTTTGGCGAAGATTTTTTTGAGCCATACCTTGCCGCACTGCGCAGTGCCAAAAAATTTATTTTTTTAGAGTTTTTTATTTATCAACCGGGGCATATGCTAGACACTATTACCGATATTTTACGCCAAAAGGTAAGCGAGGGCGTTGACGTGCGGATGCTGTACGATGGCTTTGGCAGCCTGTTTACCCTGCCAAAAGCTTACATTAAAATGCTGCACCAATACGGCATACAATGTAAAGCCTTTAGCCCGTTGGATTTTACGATACATCTGTCTGACTATGCCATGATGAACCACCGCAACCACCGCAAGGTTACCGTAATAGACGGCGTTGTTGGATTTTCTGGCGGGTTAAACCTGGCAGACGAATACATTAATAAGGTAGAGCGATTTGGCCGCTGGAAAGATACCTCGTTTAAGCTGTGCGGCGATGCCGTGTTTAGCCTAACCACCACTTTTTTAGAAACCTGGGACTACGTGAGCAACTCCCTTACCGATTACGAAGAATACCGCCCCGCCCCGCAGCCCAAAGTAGAGGACATGGTTGCCACTGGTTTTGTGCAGCCCTATAGCGATTCTCCCCTCGATTCTGAAAATGTATCAGAAAATGCTTACCTGCGGGTTATTCAGTCTGCCAGGCAGTATGTATACATGGCCACCCCCTACCTGATACTGGACAACGAGATGATTTCTACCCTTACACTGGCGGCCAAAAGCGGCATAGATATACGCATAATAACCCCAGCTATTCCCGACAAGCCCACCGTGTTTTTGGTAACCAGAAGCTACTACCGTGTATTACTGGAAGCCGGTGTGCGCATTTTTGAGTTTACCCCCGGATTTATCCACGCAAAAATGTATGTTTGCGATGATGAACTTGCCATTGTTGGCAGCGCCAATATGGATTACCGCAGCTTGTACCTGCATTTTGAAAACAGCGTGCTTTTTTGCGGCGGTGAAATTGTGCAGAGCGCAAAACAGGATATGCTGCAAACCCTGGCTGTTTCTAAAGAAATGACCCTGGACGATTTAAAGCAAATCCCCATTCACAAACGTTTTGTTCAAAGAATTGCCCGTTTTTTTGCACCCATGCTGTAGTGCCTGTTTAATAACTAAGGGGGCCTCTTGTGGATTCGATTGCTGTTTTGGTGACACTGGACCAAAATTACCTGCCCGCTTTGCGTGTGCTTTTAAAATCCCTTTTTGTCAACAATGCACAGGATACATTTTGTATTTACTTAATGCATGCCTCCATCCCCAAACATTTGTTGGAGGAAACCGAACAATTTTGCTTGCGCCACGGCAGTGCATTGGTGGCAGTAACGGTACCTGATACAGCGTTTGCCGCCGCCCCCACCTTTAGACATTACACAAAGGCGATGTATTACCGCCTTTTGGCCTTTGAATTACTCCCTGCTCATCTGGACAAGGTTTTGTACTTAGACCCCGATATTTTAGCCATTAACCCACTGCGCGAACTGTACTGCAATACCCCGCTAAAAAACGCCTTATTTGCGGCCGCCTCCCATTCGGGCGTTACAGACCTTTCACATCATGTAAACCGGCTGCGTCTTGGCACCCCAGAAAATGTGCAGTATTATAACTCCGGCGTTTTGCTACTAAATTTAAAACTGCTAAGAGAACAGGTGACGCGGGAGGAGATTTTTGCCTATGTGCAAAAAAAGAAAAGCACCCTTGTACTGCCAGACCAGGATATTTTAAACGGCCTGTACGGGGACAGAATACTGCCCATAAGCGATTTTTTGTATAATTACGACGCGAGGCGCTACGCCACCTACCGTGTGGTAAAAGGCACACAGGGAGAATTGCCAAATGTGATGAAAACCACTGTATTTTTGCACTTTTGCGGTTCTAACAAACCCTGTCAGGCCGGATATAGGGGAAGATTTAGCGCCCTGTACCAGCATTATATGCAGTTAGCTGCCCGGTAATATTTTTATATTGCAACCAAAACCCCCGCATTACAGCAAACCTGTAGCGCAGGGGTTTTTAATGTAAAACAAAATACGTCGCTTGTATTAAAGCGGCAAACTATATATAATACTCCAAATCTTCCAGCGCATCCTCTGCCATTCGCTCGTGGCGGCTGGTTTGCTTACCCATATGAGACAGGCGCCGTTCCAGTGCGGCAATGCGTTCTTCCAGCACATTGGGGAAATCGTTTTGTTCCAGATCATCACTGGGAATGCACTTTTTGCCCTTATACCTTACCAGCACAGAGGGCGAACCAACCGCGGTAGACTCGCGCGGGATGGGTTTTAGCACTGTGCTGTTGGCACCTATGCGGCTACCCCGCCCAATTACAATAGGCCCTAAAATTTTGGCACCGGCACCTATTAAAACGTCATCTTCTATGGTTGGGTGTCGTTTGCCGGTATCTTTGCCGGTACCGCCCAGTGTTACCCCATGATAGATGGTTACGTTATTGCCCACTACGGCGGTTTCTCCTATTACCACACCCGCGCCATGGTCTATAAAAAGGTGTTTGCCAATTTGCGCGCCGGGATGAATTTCGATATTGGTAAAGCCACGCCCCCACTGGCTAACCATGCGCGCCAAAAATTTGCGCTTATGCCTGTACAGCCAGTGCGATACCTTATAATATATAAGGGCATGAAACCCCGGATACAGCAACATTACCTGCGCCAAAGAACCCGCCGCCGGGTCTTTGGCTTTTATATTTTTTGCGTCGCTTAGCAAACCCATTTATTTCTCCTTACCTGTTGCACCTGTACCCTGTAAATACAGTTGCCCTCCGTTTATCCCAACAAACAAAAAAATACCCGGAACCACAAACCGGCTCCGGGTACAGGACACAGCAAAAAGCTATCCCACCAGAAAACCCCGGAGCGACACACTACAGCAGCAACAAATCGCGCGTTTAATCATAGCAAGTGCCTCTCCCTTCTGGTGTTTTTTAAGTGTAACATACGCAAAGCCCTGCGTCAAACAGGGAAACACGCTGCCGCAAAGGCAGCACCCGCTCCGTTACAACGCAAAAAGCAAAAACGATTATTCGACGATGCTTTTACCCGTCATTTCGGCAGGTTTTGGCATCCCCATCATTTTTAGCATGGTGGGGGATAAATCGGCCAATACGCCATCGGCACGCAGCTTTACATCGCCCGCGCCAATTACCACCAGCGGCACCGGGTTTGTGGTATGTGCGGTAAAGGGGCTGCCGTCATCTTCGTACATTTTATCGGCATTGCCGTGGTCTGCCGTAAGCAGCACCGCCCCGCCCTTTGCCAGTACGGCGTCAATTACTTTTCCGGCGGCTGTATCCACAGCTTCTACCGCTTTTACGGCTGCATCAAATACACCGGTATGCCCTACCATATCGCAGTTGGCAAAGTTTAAAATAATCACATCGTATTTGTCAGACTCTATGCGTTTTACACATTCGTCTGCCACTTCGGGGGCGCTCATCTCGGGCTGCAGGTCGTAAGTTGCCACCTTGGGGCTGGCAACCAGAGCACGGTCTTCGCCCGCAAAGGGTTCTTCTACACCGCCATTGTAAAAAAAGGTTACATGGGCGTATTTTTCGGTTTCGGCAATGCGAAGCTGGGTTTTGCCGTTGGCCGCAAGATAAGCCCCCATAACATTGGCAAGCCCGTCGGGCGCAAAGGCAACCTGCACGTTTGGCATGGTGGCATCGTACTGGGTAAAGCATACATAGGTAAGGGGGAATCTGCCGTTTTTGCGCGCAAACCCATCAAATGCATCATCCACAAAGGTACGGGTAATTTCGCGGGCACGGTCGGGACGAAAATTGAAGAAAACCACGCTGTCTCCCGCAGAAACACGTCCGCCCTCGCAGGTAACCGAGGGGAGTACAAACTCATCGGTTACGCCGTTGGCATACGATTTTTCCATAATTTCGGCGGGTGTGCCTTTTTCTCCCTCACCATATACCATAGCGGCGTAGGCCTTTTCTACACGCTCCCAGCGGTTGTCTCTATCCATTGCGTAGTAACGGCCGGTAATGGTGGCAATGGTGCCAACCCCAATTTCGTCCATCTTGGCTTGCAGTTCTTCTACAAAACCTTTGCCCGAAGATGGGGGTACATCGCGCCCATCGGTAAGGGCGTGTACATATACGTGTTGCAGGCCGCGCTTTTTGGCAAGCTGCAATAAAGCATACAAGTGGCTGTTATGGCTGTGCACACCACCATCCGAAAGAAGCCCAACAAGGTGCAATGCCTTACCGGTATTTTTGGCGTTATCTACCGCTTGGCAAAGCGCTTTGTTTTCAAAAAAATCACCATCGGCAACCGATTTGGAAATACGGGTAAGTTCCTGATACACAATGCGCCCCGCTCCAATATTGGTGTGCCCCACCTCGCTGTTTCCCATCTGGCCGTCCGGCAGGCCAACGTTCATGCCCGAAGCACCAATTAAGGTATTGGGATAATTGGCAAAATAGCGGTCTAAATTAGGGGTTTTGGCCTCTTTTATGGCGTTGCCGTACTTTCCCTCGTTATAACCAAAACCATCCAAAATACAAAGCATTACGGGTTTCATTGCTTAGTTCCTTCCTGTAAAAAGTTATTTTAATCTTTATACGGCACAGCGCCGCCTGTAAAGCTGGCCGCCGCCATCGCTTACTGTTGCGCTGCATACTTTTCAACAAACCTCTATAAGCTTGTTAAATCTTTTGTTTGCCGTTTATACAAACACTGCCCTGCCAACAAAAGGAAACGAAGAGCGGTAAAAGCCGCTCTTCGTTATAGAACCGCTTATTAAATGCTGGCTGCTTTTACAATGGCAGCAAAATCAGCCGGTTTAAGGCTGGAACCGCCAATTAAGCCACCGTCAACATTGGGTTTTGCCAAAAGTTCTGCGGCATTGGCAGCGTTCATGCTGCCGCCGTACTGAATGGTAACCGAATCGGCCACTGCCTGGCCATACAGCTCGGCCAGTACATCGCGGATAGCTTTGCAAACTTCTTCGGCCTGCTCTGCGGTAGCGGTGCGGCCCGTGCCAATGGCCCAAACGGGCTCGTAAGCAACAATAACCTTTGCCAAATCTTCGGCAGAAACATCCAACAGGGCAATTTTTGTTTGCAGTCGCACCAGCTCTGTGGTAACGCCCTGCTCACGCTGGGCAAGGCTTTCGCCCACACACACAATAGCGGTAAGGCCGGCGGCAATGGCGGCCTTTGTCCGCAGGTTTACGGTTTCGTCGGTTTCGCCAAAATACTGGCGGCGCTCGGAGTGGCCGATTACAGCATACTTAACACCGGCTTCTACCAGCATATCGGCCGAAAGCTCGCCCGTAAAAGCTCCGCTTTTTTCGTAATGTACGTTTTGTGCGCCCACACCAATATTGCTGCCGGCGGCCTTTTCAACCGCTACGGGCAGGTCTATTGCGGGGGGGCAAATTACAACGTCACACCCAGCGCCTGCAACAACAGGTATTAATTCTGCAATCAATGCGGCTGCTTCGGCGGGGGTTTTATTCATTTTCCAGTTGCCGGCTATAACGGCTTTGCGCTTTGCTTTATCCATTATGCTTCCCTCATATTCTTTAAAATTGGTTGATTTTGCACTTAGGCCAAAATGCCCTGCGCAAAATTATGCGTTTTGGATACAGGCAATACCGGGCAGTTCTTTACCCTCTAAATACTCCAAGCTGGCACCGCCACCGGTAGAAATGTGGGTCATTTTATCTGCAAGGCCCAGCTGTACAACCGCCGCGGCCGAATCTCCGCCGCCAATAACGGTGGTAGCGCTGCTGTTTGCCATAGCGGTTGCCACGGCCAAGGTTCCTTTGTTTAACACCGGGTTTTCAAACACGCCCATAGGGCCGTTCCAAACCACTGTTTTTGCACCCAAAATTTCCTGTGCAAACAATTCGCAGGTTTTGGGCCCAATATCGAGGCCCATTTGGTCTGCCGGAATGGCGGTAGAATCTACCACAGTAGCTTCGATAGGGGCATCGATGGGATTTGGGAATGCTGCTGCAATCATGGTATCTACCGGCAGCAACAGGCGCACGCCTTTTTCTTCTGCTTTGGCCAGCATGCTGCGGCAATAATCCAGCTTTTCATCATCTACCAGGCTTTTGCCAACTTCGTTGCCCTGTGCCTTTAAAAAGGTATAAGCCATGCCGCCGCCAATGATAAGGGCATCTACTTTGGTAAGCAGATTTTCTATTACATTGAGCTTATCGGCAACTTTGGCACCACCCAAAATGGCAACAAAGGGACGAACAGGATTGTTTACTGCATTGCCCAGATACTCAATTTCTTTGCCCATCAGGTAACCAACGGCTGTGGTTTTTACATATTCGGTAACGCCAACGGTAGAGCAGTGGGCGCGGTGAGAAGAACCAAATGCATCATCAACATATACTTCACACAGAGAGGCCAGATCTTTACTAAAAGCGGGGTCGTTTTTGGTTTCTTCGGGACGGAAACGGGTGTTTTGCAACAGCATTACGCCGCCATCCACCAAAGCATCGGCCTCTTTACGGGCATTGTCGCCTACAACAATGTCGTCATCTGCAAAAGCAACTGGTTTGCCCAGTAACTCCGAAAGACGAACCGCTACAGGCTGCAAAGAAAATTGTGCATCGGGGCCCTTTGGCTTACCCAAATGGCTGCACAAAATAAGGCGTCCGCCTATTTCAATCAGTTTTTGAAGGGTGGGCAGGGCTGCCACAATACGGTTATCGTTTGTAATTACGCCCTCTTTCATGGGTACGTTAAAATCTACACGCACCAAAACGCGTTTCCCTTTTACATCAATATCATCAATCGTCACTTTTCCAAGGCCCATGGTTCGAACATCCTTTCTGTGTGTCAATGCTGTATATTTACAAAAGCAAAGATGTTTTGCGAAGCTGCGCAAAACAATAGTTATTATAACCGAAACTGCGGTTTTGCGCAAGATTTCGGCCTATTTGGCACATAATAAACGCAGTAAAATGATGATACGTTAAAAATCTAACTTCTGTAGCCGGTACAGGGCAAGTATGTAAATTTTAAGCGCATCCAAAAGTTCCTGCACATTGGCCGCTTCATCAGCGCCGTGCATGCTGCCCGCAAAGTCGGGTTTTTTAGCGTCCAAAAGCTCGGGGCCAAAGCTGGCTGCATTGGCAAAGCAGCGGGCATAGGTTCCGCCGCCCATGGTAAAGGGCTTTTCGTTTTTGCCGCTTACCTCGTTATAGGTTTGTAGCAGGGCCTGTATTGCCGGGGTTTCGGGCGGGAGATAAAAAGGCTTTTCGGCGCGAGAAATTTCAAACTCGGCATTAAACTGCGCCGCCAAAGCACCGCATTTTTCTTTTATTTCATCGGCAGTAATGGCTGTGGGGTAGCGGCTGTCTACATACTGGCGCAGCTTGCCCTCTTTCAATTCTATTACACCGCCAATAATGGTGAGCGGGTCAAACACTTCGTCACGGCAGGCAATGCCAAGGCCGCTGCCATCGGTGGTATCATGCAGTTTTTTAAGCAAACGTAAAAAGTCATTTTCTTTATCGGTGCACAGGCCATTCTCCAACAGATAATTTACCAGCAGGGCAATGGCGTTTATCCCGCTTTGCGGGAATGCGGCATGCGCCCCTATGCCAACCGCACGCAGACGCAAGCAATCCCCCTCGGTTTCCACCGTTATTCTATCAGTAGACCCCGCTGTTTTGCCTGTGTTTTTTACAAGGCAGGTGGCTCTGTCGGGCACTACGTTATTGGCAATGCCGCCAGAAAACTCAACAAGGTTGCCCTGCAAAACCGACGACACAAATGCGCCGTTTAAATGCCCCTTTTCGCCATAGCAAACCGGGAACTCGGCATCGGGAGAAAAGCAAAACAGGGGCTGCGGGTTACGCTGAAGATAATAGGGCACATCATTCATACCGGTTTCTTCCGAGCAGCCCAGCAGCACACGCAGGCCATAGCGCATCTCGTACCCCTGCTGCATTAATTCTTTGTAAAATTTTGCAAGGTACAGGCATAAAATAGAGGGCCCTTTGTCGTCGGCTACACCGCGGCCAATAATCCAGCCTTCTCTTTCCCTCATTGTATATGGCTCACCCGTCCAACCCTCGCCCTCGGGTACAACGTCTACGTGGGTAATGGTGGCAAGGTGCCCTTCTTCTTTGCCGGGCAACTCTGCCCAGCAAACATAACCGTCGCAATCGTGTGTTTCTAGTCCCATGTCCGTTGCCATTTTAAGCGCGGTATCCAATGCACGGCGCGGGCCCTGCCCAAAAGGCGCGCCCGGCCCTGCGGTAGAAAAATCCTCTACGCTGCGCTGGGCAACCAAAGCGCCTATATCTTTAACTATTTGGGCACTGTTGCTTTCAATAAATCCATAAATTTTTGCTTTTACATCCGCCTCTGTCCACTGCATATATTTTCCTCTTTTCTTGTTTAATTACAAGGTTTTACTATTGTATATGGCCCCGCTTTATTTACCTTTAAGTATATAAAGGCCTGCTGAAGGCTTGTGTGTTTGCAGGGGTTTTAATTTTATATTACTTTAAAGCCTCATACCCTTTTTTCTCCGGCTTAAAAGAGAGCACTTTGCAAACAAAACCAGTATACCATGCCTTTTGTTTTTCAATCAAATAGAGATTGCATTATTAAAAATTAAACCCCGCTTATTTGACAGCCTAAATGGCATAAGCGTATTGTTTTTATAACAAATAAAATTATTGCGGCAGCGGTTGAAGAAACATACCCTGCCGTATCGTTACATTAACGTGGGCAGAAGGGGTGGTGAGCAGAAAGGATGACCGAGCAGGCATTTGGCAATATGGTTGTGCAGTACGAAAAGCTGGTTTATACCATCTGCTTTCAGTTTACCCGCAGCCACCATACTGCGCAGGACTTGGCGCAGGAGACATTTTTGGCCGCATGGCGGCATATAGGCTCTTGCCCAGAGGATGAGGCAAAACCCTGGATTGCACGTATTGCAACCAACAAAGCCAAAGATTACCTTAAAAGTGCATACAACCGCAGGGTGCAAACACCCGATACCGATTTGCCGGACAGCGGCAACGCGCTTTACCTTACAAGCGAAGAGCCCGAAGACATTACGCTGGAAAAAGAAAGCGTACTGCAAATAGAAAACGAAATTAGGGCGCTTAAAGAACCGTATCACAAAGTGGCTGTGCTTTATTTTATAGAAGAAAAAAGCGTTGATGAAATAAGCCAATTGCTAGATAGACCCCCAAAAACCATACACACCCAGCTATACCGTGCAAAAAATCAACTACAAAAAAAGTTAAAAGGAGGCCCGCATGATGGATAGATTTACCGCAGACGGACACATTGCCAAAGAAGCCCTGCAAGATTTACTGAACGATAATTTGGACGAATTGGGCCGCCTTGAACTGGCAGAACACCTTAGCTTTTGCGATTGCTGCCTTGAGCAATACACCCTGATGATGACAGACGAGTATTTGGTAACCCCGGAAGAACCGCTGAAAGAACCTGTGCTAAAGCGCATACGCCGCAAAGCTGCGCGCATATTTTTTAACAAGTTTACCACTGTAGCCGCCGCCGTAGTTCTGGCTGTTGCAATTGGAATAAGCGGCCTTTACCGCACACCCTCCTCTTCTGCACCAAATACAAACCAGGGCCAACAAATTACCTTTACGGAGCGCTTTAAAAACTTTACCGGAGACGTAAACCAAGCGCTAAGCGGCTTTATAAGCAGTATCTCTAACTGGAGCTTTGGGCAAAAAGATGAAGAAAAGAAAGACCAGCCCTCAGCCTCTTCTACCCCACAAAACCCGTAAAACTTTATTTTTACATTTTTAAATTTCCAAAAAAAGGAGCTCAATCATGAAAAAAAATTCTTTTCTCACTTTCTGCTGTGCATGTGTGCCCGGCTGCGGCCAAATGTATCTTGGCTATATGCGCCGCGGGCTGTCTCTTAGTGTAATATTTTGGGGGATTTCTATCCTTACTCTTTCTATAGAAACGCCCCTTTTGGCCTTTTTGCTGCCGGTTATATGGGCCTTTGCGTTTTTTGATACCTTTAATCTGCGCAACGCCCTGTACATGGGCACCGCCACACAGGACGATTTTATACCCAACCGCGCCTTTTTAAAATCTTACAATTTGCTACCGGGCAGCCGAGGCGGACATATTTTAGGCTGGGTGTTAATTGTGTTTGGCGGCCTTTTGCTGTGGGGCTTTATTGTAGAGCCTTTCCTACTGGATGTATTTAGCTTTATACCCGGCCTGTGGAGAATACTGAATAACCTTATTCCTTCTCTTATTGCCATTGCGGTTATTCTTTTGGGTGTTTGGATGGTGCGTCGCCCTACCCAAACGCAGGAAGACGATATTAAACCTTTTACCGGTTCTTCGGGCAACCTGCCCCCTGTGCCGCCGTCTTCTTTGCCACAGCCCCCCGCCGCACCCATTAACAACACACAAGAAAACACCGGCAACCAACAGGAAGAACCCAAATGATGAACCAGGATACACCCTACCAAAACACACCACCCTCTCAGCCCACACCGCCTGCGCCCGGCCCTGTTCCCTCTATAGTGGCACCGCCGCCAAAGGTGCGCCGGGTGGGCACTTTTACAACAGGTTTACTTCTTATTACCGGCGGTATTTTGCTATTGCTTGCAATTTTTTTACCGCAAATTAACCTTTTTTGGCTTTTTAGGTTTTCTCCCATTATCCTTGTTTCTTTGGGGATAGAGGTTTTGATTTTTAATATCCGCTATAAAGACGCCATTTTAAAATACGACTTTTTAAGCATTTTACTCTGTTTCTTTTTAATCTTTATCGGTGGTGTAGGCAGCGTTTCTTCTTATGTGGTAGACCGATACGGCCATACCGGAATTTCCAACTCGATGTTAAGCAAGGATTTGGAAGCCAGCGCATACGAAGCATTAAAAGATAACTCCTCTATAAAATCCATACGTGCTTATGTAGATTTTGATTGGTGGGCAACAGAAAAAGAACCCACCCCGCAAACCCTGGGTAATCAGTACACCACACACTACACCGTAGTGCTTAAAAACCAGTACGCCTCTGCCGAGGATTTTGCGGCAGATTGCTATATTGCCTTGGATGCATTGCGGGGCAGTGTAGCGCACATAGATTACATCTCTTTTTCCAGCGATGACGGTACCGTACAGGATGAAGCCGCCTACTATTCTTTATATTTGGACGGCCGTTTTGAAACCGATGCAAAAAACAGTGCAGAGCTGGTACCCACTGTAGAGGTTAATTACCTGTACGAAGAGGGCGAAGACTACATACCCGAAGTTACAACCGATGCTGACGAAGAAGATATGAGCGACCCAGAATCTGTTTCTTCTGCTGTATCCTCCCTTGCGCCGGCATAATAGCTTTGCCCGTAATAAAACGCAAAAATACCCCCAATTGCTTTAAAAGCAACTGGGGGTATTTTATACCAATTTTATTTTACGGGCTGGTATTCTTGCTCGCAGTAGGCGCAACGATATACCGTACTGCCCTCGGTGCGGCGAAATATTTGTGAAAGGCCACGCTCTGTGGTGGTAATGCAGCGGGGGTTTTTACACTGTACTACGTTTACAATTTTTTGAGGCGGAGCCATCCGTGCTTTTTTTACAATATGCTCGTTTTCTATAATATTTACGGTAATGTTAGGGTCTATAAAACCCAGAACATCCAAGTCAAGATCCACTTTATCCTCTATTTTAATAATATCTTTTTTTCCGCTTTTGCCGCTGCGGGCATTGCGGATAACTGCTACGGGGCAGGTCATTTTATCCAAATCCAGCAACTGCACAATTTCCATGCCTTTGCCTGCCTGTATATGATCTATTACAACGCCTTTTGTAATGCTGTCTATATTCATACTCCCTGCACCTCCATCAGTTTTAAAATAAGGGCCATGCGTACATATTTACCGTACAATACTTGCTTAAAGTAGGCAGCGCGCGGGTCATCGTCTACCTCAATGGCAATTTCGTTTACACGGGGCAGCGGGTGCAGCACCATCATATCGGCTTTTGCCAATTTCATTTTTTCAGCATCTAAAATATAGCTGTCGCGCAGACGCACATAGTCTTCTTCGTTAAAAAAGCGCTCGCGCTGTACACGGGTCATATACAGCACATCCAGCTCTGGCAGTACCTCGTCCATCCGCTCTACCTCTTTATACTCTACCCCAAGGTGAGCCATTTGCTCTGTAAGGTAGGCAGGCAGGCGCAGCTCGGTGGGCGAGATCATTACAAAGCGGATATTTTTACAGGTTAATAGCGCCCGTACCAAAGAGTGTACCGTGCGGCCAAACATTAAATCTCCACATAGGCCAATGGTAAGATTTTCGAGCGAATTGTCTTTTTTAAGGGTACGAATGGTAAGCAGGTCTGTAAGGGTTTGGGTGGGATGCTGATGCCCGCCGTCGCCCGCGTTGATAACCGGCACCTGCGCAACCGAGGCCGCCACTTGGGCAGAGCCCTCTTTGGGGTGGCGTATGGCAATGATATCGGCAAAGCATTGCACTGTTTTAATGGTGTCGGCCACTGTCTCCCCTTTGGCCGCCGAGGACGAATCGGCCGAAGAAAAACCCAGTGTTCCGCCCCCTAGCTCCATCATGGCAGCTTCAAAACTTAAACGGGTGCGGGTACTGGGTTCATAAAATAAAGTGGCTATCTTTTTTCCATCACATAAATGAGAATAGTCGGCAGGTTTTTGAATGATTTTTCCCGCCAAATCCAAAATATCGTCTACTTCGGAAATGGTTAGGTCGGATGGTGAAATTAGGTGTCGCGGCTGTCTCATAGTTCTCCTCCTGTATTCTGCATTTTTTCAATTATGCCGTAAACAGTATCGAAAATCAAGGTATTTTTTCATTTTCTTTTTTGGGTTGCATTTTATTACACTATTACGGTATGATACAAAAGGATTAAAGAGCTTTTGTCTTTGCAACGCATTTTATTTTCATCGGGGTTAAACCCTGCCGCTATGCCACTCCGCACCCCTTTTATCACACACGCGGGGATGGGTATAAAGATTTGTAACCAATGCGTACCTGTTAAATACGGCAACTTTTTTTGCAGCCGTATCTGCTCTTTTAAATTTTTGTTTTACAGGCACTATTATATTTTTGGAGGCTTTATCTATATGGACATTATTATTATGATTTCACTTTGCATCTCTCTTTACACCCGTTTTAGAAACGCGGGCGTATCGGGCGCCGCACCCTACAACTCAGGCATTATCGCCTGTCTTTTAGGTGGCGAAATTTTCGGCTACATAATACTGTACTGGGGTTTAAACGCGGATTGGTCTTTTTCTTTTGTACTTTTTCTGCTCTTTTTTGTGGGCGGAATTGTGGGCGCCGCTTTTATTTACAAGGCGGGCACAAAAAAGCTAGCTGCAGAAGTTGCCAAAATTTACCAGGCCAACGGCATGATGCAGCCCCCCTTTGGCGGTGTACCCTACACTGGCCAGCCCTATTATGGCGCACAGCCCGGCCAGCCCTACCCGGGTGCCGCCCCTTATGGCCAACCTTATCCTTCCACTTATGGGCAGCAGCCTTACTATGGCGCTCAGCCTGGTCAGCCATACCCCGGGCAGCCATACCCCGGTGGCGCCCCTTACGGCCAGCAGCAGCCTCCGTATGGTTACCCCCCTGTTCAGCAGCAACCGGGCCAGCCTGTGCAGCAGCCCGCACCTGTACAGCCTCCCTTTAATACCCCGCCCGCCGCAGAGCCTGCCACCCCTGCAGCCGAGGCATTGCAGGCAGAAGTACAGCCCCCTGTGCAAGAACCAGTCGCCCCCACTACCGAAAACGGCGAGAGCCCCTTAAAATAGTCTTTTTCAACAATTAATAGTATCATTTTTTGCAAGACTGCGGGATTGACAGCCCGCAGTCTTGCTGTGTAATATTTGTACTATAGCTTTATAATACGCTTACAGGAGGCCATAGCATGAAAAACATGATTATTGGGCAGTCCGGCGGCCCCTCCCCCGCAATCAACGCTTCTTTGTCTGGCGCAGTACAGCGCGCCATGGCAGCCACCCCCGAAATTGGCACGGTTTATGGCGCATTACATGGGCTGGAAGGCCTTTTACAGCGACGAATCGTATCGCTGAGCGACCAGATGACCTCTGCCTCCGATTTTGAACTGCTGATGCACACCCCTGCTATGGCTTTGGGCTCCTGCCGTTTTAAGCTGCCAAAAGACCCCAACGAAACCTATCGGCAAGTACTGGATATTTTAAAAGAATACGATGTTGGTTACTTTTTTTACTGCGGCGGCAACGACTCTATGGATACTATTGCCAACCTGTCGGCCTATTTTCGCTCTCAGGGCGAGGATATAAAGTGCATTGGCATCCCCAAAACAGTGGATAACGACCTAATGGAAACCGACCATACCCCCGGGTTTGGTTCTGCCGCTCGTTTTGTTGCGGCAAGCTTTTCAGAAATTATGATAGACAGTATGGCCTATCCCGCCCCCTCGGTTACTGTTGTAGAGGTAATGGGACGCAATGCGGGCTGGCTTACCGCTTCTTCTGTGCTGGCGCGTGCGCACGGCTACACAGGCCCACACCTTATTTACCTTCCCGAGGTTCCTTTTGACCCCGACGCCTTTGTACAAAAGGTTGCCGAAAAGATTAAAACCGAAACCCACGTGCTTGTGGCTGTGTCTGAGGGAATACGCTGGAAAGAAAACGGGCGCTATGTATCTGAAAAGGACAGCGGCATTGTGGATATGTTTGGGCACCCCTCTTTGGGCGGCGTTGCAAACGTACTGGAAACCTTGGCAAAAGACCGGCTGGGTATTAAAGGCCGCAGTGTAGAGCCCAGCGTTTTACAGCGTGTGGGTATGCACCTTGCCTCCGGCACCGACCTGCGTGAAGCACAGGAAGTTGGCATTACCGCTGTAGAGGCCGCCCTTGCAGGCAAAACTGATGTTATGGTTTGCATTAAGCGGGTATCCAACCATCCCTACCTTGTGCGGTACGAAACTGCCTCTTTGGCCGATGTTGCAAACCACGAGCGCCGTGTGCCGCTGGAATGGATTTGCGATGAGGGTACCAATGTAAGCAGCGAGATGGAAGAGTATCTGCGCCCCCTCTTCCGCGGAGAAACCCATGTACGGTACGAGGACGGATTGCCCCGGTTTTTCCATGTAGACCGCACCAAGCTGATTCACCCTTAACTTTTACCACATAAAAACAGCCCCTTGCTTTTAACGGCAAAGGGGCTGTTTTTCATTACTTTATATAACCACCAAAAACGCCCCTGTTATATAATAACTAACAAAAATAATCACTGCAAACAACAAAAAAGTCCCCGCCATTACTTTTAAAGTGGCCCCTTGATTGCTTTTATCAATCATTTTGGTTTCTTTTGCAACAAAATACATAACAATGCCCGCAAAAAGCAGGTATGCCATAGGTAAAAAACTGTAAAGCATAAAAAACTCGCTTTTCATTTCGCATCCTCCTTTTATGAAAATTACATATTCTACTCTTTACTCTCGCTTTTTTGCTTGCCGTGCTTATTCTTTATACCCTGCGCCTTTAAAAAAATTATTTTATTTTGCCGTACTTTTGTAACTGTAGATTCCATCTTTTCATCAAACAAATCCATTATAGAAACGCCTCTCTCTGCATTGACTGCCTCGTTTACATAGTCCCTCAACATCAAAATTGCCAAAACCCCGCAAAACAATACCAAACCCTTTTGAAACATACACCGCTCCCACATTTTGTTTATTTCATACCCAATATCCTTTAATACGTTTTTGGGGGGCTTATTGTTTCATATTTGATTTTTACATAAAAAACAGGCCCCGCAGCAAAAAACGCTGCAAGCACCTGTTAAAAATCAATTATTTTATTTGCGCAAATATAAGCAAAACAAATTTACTCGTTTACAGTATTATACAACCGGCCTACGCCCTCGCTGTCAATCATCTGGAAACGGTCCTCAGGCGGATAAAGGGCACCGCCGTAAAAAATGCTGGTATTGCCGTGGGTAGAGGGGTCTGCACAGCTTTTGTGCAGAGCAATGTGTATTTGGTTGCAGCCGGTTTTTTCTACCACTTCTTTTGCGTTTTGCAGGTTAATGCCTGCGCCGGGCAGTATTTGAATGCGCCCTGCAGCAGCTTCTATCATCCCGCGGATTACATCCATACCGTAATGCACGCTGGGCGCCTGCCCACTGGTAAGCACACGGGTTACCCCAAGGCTGCACAGGGTTTCTATTGCGGCACGCCAGTCGGGCACCACATCAATGGCACGGTGAAATACGCTTTGCTTATCGCCAATCACTTCCATCATTTTGCGGCAGCGTTCCATATCAATGGTTCCGTCCGGGTGCAAAAAGCCAAAAACAATGCCGTCGGCTCCCGCCTCCAGCAGTGCCTTGGCATCTGCCAGCATGGTTTCAAACTCGGCGTCGGTATAGCAAAAACCACCCTCACGCGGGCGTACCATTGCCATAATTTCCATGCCTGCTTTTTTGGCTACAATTACCTCTCCAATGCTGGGGGTAAGGCCGCCTAAAAAAAGGCTGGAGTTTAACTCCACGCGGCTCGCTCCGGCCTTTTTGGATTCTATTACATCATCCACAGACCCACAGCATACCTCTACAATCACTTTTGCCATTCTTCTTTTCTCTCCTTGTGTCTTTACTTGCAAATAAAAACGCTCTATTACAGCCCTTACACCTTCTTGTTTAAATGCGCTGGGCAGAAATATCGTCCAATACTTTTTCGGCCGCCATGCTTAGCAGCCCCTGCAAGCCGGCCTCCTGCCGCAATTTAGACGGCAACACCGCCACAGGGTCAAACGCCTGCGCCTTTATTGCGCGGTTTAACTCGGGCACTATCTGCTCTTCAAACACCAAATAGTCTCCCCCAAAAACCACCAGTTCACAGTTTAACAGCGATACCGCCGAAGCAAGCGATTCTCCTAAAACAACCGCCACGTTTTGAATGCACTCGCAAACAAAGGCATCTTTTTGCTGCCAAAACCGAATGGCATCCCCAAAAGCAAATTCTTCCATGGACTTACCAAATGCCTGCCGTAGGCTTTGGGGGGCTTCTGCCCGCATTTTTTCCAGCAAAGAATCAATCTCTACAAGGGTACGCAGCGGTTTAGAAAAGGCCCCCGCAGGATTGCGGGCAATTTCTCCCGAGCTGCCGTTTGCCCCTGTGTACAAATCTCCGTTTAACACTAGGCCCATACCTACACCCATGCCACAGCTAAAAAACAACAGGTTGCTGCATCCCTTGCCCGCGCCCTGGTAAAACTCTCCCACCGCAGCGGCATTTACGTCGTTTATTCTAAATACATTTGTAGAAAAAGCCTCTTCAAGGTCTGCCGTAAGCTTATCCACATTCCAATCGGCAAATTCGGGGTTAAGCAAAAAAGCTTTTTCGGCCGCGCTGTAAGCGCCGGGAGAAGAAAGTGCAATGGTGGCAAGCTTGCCTGCTGGCATTCCATTATCCCTCAAAAGCTGGCGAATTACCTCTTTTGTAACCCTAAATCGCACCGCATAAGGCGCGTTGGCTGGCAAAGTAACCGAATGTCGTGCCACTATTTTACCGTTTAGGTCTGCAAGGGCCACTATGGGCGTATGCAGGCCAAGCTCGGCTGCAACAATATATTTATAAGCGCCGTTTACCTTTAACAGTACCGGGCGGCGGCCCCCGGCATTCCCTGCCGCCCCGGCCCCAATCTCTTGCACCACGCCAATTTGCATTAAATGTGTAATATTTTCGGTCACTGTGGATTTTCCAAGTTGAAGTTTTTGTGCAAGTTGTACACGAGAGATACTGCCGTGTTGGTGAATTGTACGCAGTAAATCACGTCGGCTGAGCGCAATAACTTTTTTATTATCGTTATTTTTATTCATTTCTGCATCCTTACCATTGAGTTGGAATATGCGAACACAGCCAATTAAAAGCGCATAAAACCCGCTTATACTATTTACATTACTTTAAAATATACCATGCACTCAGGAAGATTTCAACAATAAAAACCTTTTTTATAATATAAATACACCAAAATTGCCCAAAAAGCAATTGACATTGCTTTTTTATAATGATATATTTTATTAAGGTTTAACTCATTAGTTCGGACGGTGAACAAATTCATTGCCCGTCATTTTTTTATAAATATGCACAAAGCGGCTGTTTCTTTTCCATTTTTAGCGTGTCCTATCTTATGTAAAACCGGCGTATTTATACGCATGTTTTAATAGCTTAACCGTTGTTACACGTATCTTAGAAAGAGAGGGTTTGACCATGAAGAAAAAGTTACTTGCGTTTTTTCTTGTTGCTGCCATGCTCGTATCGGTTACTGCCTGCGGAACCAGTGGAAGCACTGCCGGTAGCACAGGCGGCTCCGGAAGCACTGCCGGCGGCGGGCTTTCGGCTCCCGACCAGGATTTTGTAATTGCTTTCAACAACGACATTCAGTCTTTAGACCCGCACAACAACAGCGATACTCTATCCATCACTGTTGCCCGCACCATGTACGAAGGCCTGGTTGCCTTTGATGAAAATCAGCAGATTATTCCTCAGCTGGCTGAGAGCTATGAAGCTGCCGACGATCATGTAACTTACACCTTCCACCTGCGTCAGGGCGTAAAGTTCCACGATGGAGAGGATTTTAACGCCGCTGCATTTGTTGCCAACTACGAGCGTGCACTGGGCGACGAAACACTGCGCCAGTATCGCCGTGTAAGCACATGGGAATCGGTTGAAACACCGGATGATTACACCGTTGTTATCACCCTTAAAACCCCCAACAGCTCTTTCCTTAACCAATTTACCCAGTTTAACATCATCAGCCCCAAGCTGATTGAGCAGGGCACCAGCGTAATTGCAAAAAGCCCTGTTGGCACCGGCCCCTATACCTTTACCGAGCGCGTTGAGGGCGACCATGTAACACTGGCCCCCAATGCCGATTACTGGGGCGGCGCACCCAGCGTAAACTCTGTTACCTTCCGTGCCGTGCCTGAGGATGGCAGCCGTGTAGCAATGCTGCAAACCGGCGAGGCCGACTACATTTACCCAATGCCCGCCATTCAGGCTTCTTCTATGGACGGCACCGACAACATTGAAGTAATTACCATGCCCTCCAACGTTATGCGCTATGTTACCCTAAACACCACCCTGCCCCAGTTAAGTGATGTGCGTGTACGTCAGGCCATGAACTACGCCATTGATAAGCAGGCTTACATTAAAACTGTATTTAACGGCTATGCCGAAGAAGTATACTCTGCTTATCCTTCCAGCGTACAGTATTACAGCGCCCAAACCCCTTACGACTTCAACCTGGAAAAAGCCAAAGAATTGATGGCCGAAGCCGGTTATGCCGATGGATTTAAAATTACCATTTGGGGCGACAATACCACCCAGGAACAAAAAGGTATGCAGTTTGTACAGCAGCAGCTGGCACAAATTGGCATTGAGATGGAAGTACTGCCCATGGAGCCCAACACCATTGGCGATATGATTTATGTAGAAAAAGATGAGGCTACCATCGAAACCTGGTACGTAAACTGGTCTGCTTCTTCTTTTGATGCCGACGGTTCTATGCGCAACATTTTGTACAGCGAGATGATGCCCCCCGCCAGCGCAAACACCGCCTACTACAACAACCCCGAGTTTGACAGGCTGTTGGATGAAGGCCGCGAAGCCACCGATCCCGACCAACTGGCCGAAATTTATGCAGAAGCCCAGGCCATTGTATGGGAAGATTGCCCCTGGCTTTTCCTTGGCAACGACCAGGTAATGTCTGGCCAAAAAACCTACGTAAGCGGCGTAAGCCTGCGTCCGGACGGTTCTTTGGAAATGAGCAAGCTTGCTCTGGCCTAACAGGACATATAAGTATATAATTAATACGGTTAATGCCCTGTTTTGCAGCAGGAAACACACAAACTGGCAGCAGGCTCCTGCTGCCAGTTTGCTTATATGCAAATCAAAGTATACAGGCCATGCTTCGGTTTCATAGCTTATGCCCTTGCAAAGCTGTTTTAAAAAGGCTTTTGCACAGCAAACTATCCCCACGCTTTTACAGGCGCAGGCTGGTTTGTACATTTTGATACCAATGTAAGGAGGTTCTGCATTTGGCTCGGTATTTTGTAAAACGGGTCTTGGGTACCATTCCGCTAATGCTTATCATTTCTATCCTGGTGTTTATGTTTATACACATGATTCCCGGTGACCCTGCCCGCCAGATGGCCGGCAAGGAAGCCACCACGCAGGAAGTAGAAGAGCTGCGTACCCAATTGGGGTTAAACGACCCGCTTCCCCAACAATATCTGCACTATATGAAGGACCTCTTTCAGGGGGATTTGGGTTGGTCTTATAAAACAGGGCTACCTGCCTCCGAAATGCTGCTGCAAAGGATGCAGCCAACACTGATGCTTACCCTGTGGGCTATTTTATGGTCTTCTATTGTGGGCATAGGCATTGGTATTTTATCGGCGGTTAAACGGGGTGGCTTACTGGATTATATCGGTATGTTCATCTCCACATCCGGCATATCAGTGCCCGCCTTTTGGTTAGGCCTTATGCTAATAGATATATTTGCCGTTAAATTAAGGCTGGTGCCCACCGGCGGCTTAAGTACCTGGCAAAGCTATGTATTGCCAGCTATAACCCTTGGTTGCGGCATTATGGGCACATTGGCGCGCTTCTCGCGCTCTTCTATGCTAGAAACCATGCAGGAGGATTATGTGCGCACCGCACGCGCAAAAGGGCAGCGAGAATTTTTTGTGGTTTTACGGCATGCCTTCCGCAACTCTCTTGTACAGGTGGTAACGGTTGTAGGCCTGCAAATTGGCGGGCTTTTGGCCGGTTCTGTATTGGTAGAAACAGTATTCTCCATCCCCGGCCTTGGCCGTTTGATGGTAGACTCTATCCAATTCCGTGACTACAAGGTTATCCAGGCTCTTTTAATGTTTTTTGCATTGGAATATGTTGTAATAAACCTTGTGGTAGACCTGTTGTACGGCGTACTCAATCCTAAAATACGCTATAACTAAGAGAGGAGGAAACACATATGTCAAAACAACTTCAAACAGTACCTTCCGATTCTATCATAGACAAAGAGCCTATTAAAAAATCCGAAGGACGCGCCCGCGAATTTATCAAAAAGTTTTTGCAACGCAAAAGCGCGGTAATTGCAGCTATTTTTATTTTATTTTTGCTTGTTACTGCCCTTACGGGCACCTTGTTTGCCCCGTACGACCCCAGCGCACCCGATTACGATAATTTAATGAGCCCGCCCAGTTCTACGCACGTAATGGGCACCGATGAATACGGCCGTGACGTATTAAGCCGCCTTTTGGCAGGCAGCCGCCTCTCTTTGGGGGTAGCTCTTAGCTCTGTTTTGGTTGGCGCGGCACTGGGCACCATATTGGGGCTTTTGGCCGGTTATTACGGCGGCATTTTAGACATGCTGGTTATGCGCAGCGCAGACGTATTGTTTGCACTGCCCGATATACTGCTTTGTATTGCCATTGTGGCTATATTTGGCCCGGGTGTTATTAACGTGGTAATTGCGGTGGCGGTGTTTACCGTGCCCTCTTTTGCGCGTATCATCCGCAGCGCCACCCTATCTGTAAAAGAAAGTTTGTATGTAGAGGTTGCACATTCTATCGGATGCAAAGACCGCCGCACTTTATACAAATATATCTTTCCCAATACCGTACAGTCTATGATTGTAAACTTTACCATGCGTATTGGTTCTGCCATTTTGGCAGCGGCTTCGTTAAGCTTTTTGGGCTTTGGCGCCAACGTAACCGAGCCTGATTGGGGCGCCATGCTTTCTTCGGGGCGCAGCTACATAGGTGTAGCTTCTCACTTGGTGCTTTTCCCCGGTTTGCTTATCTTTTTAACCGTACTGGCCTTTAACATGCTGGGCGATGGCCTGCGTGACACGCTAGACCCAAAAATAAAATGAGAAAGGGGGAGCAATATGCCGGATACTACTCTTTTAAAAGTAAACAACCTGCGTACCGAATTTAAAACCGGTAAGAAAAAAACTGTAGTTGTGGTAGACGATGTTTCTTTTGACGTGCAAAAAGGCGAAATTATTGGCTTGGTTGGAGAATCGGGCTGTGGCAAGTCTGTAACCTCCCTTTCTTTAATGCAATTGTTTAAAGATACCACCGGAAGTGTAACAGGCGGAGAAATTATTTTGCAGGGCACCAACCTTTTAACCTGCAGCGAAAAAGACATGCGCGCCGTGCGCGGCAAAAAAATGTCTATGATTTTTCAGGAGCCGATGTCCTCTCTTAACCCAGCCATGCGCATTGAAGCGCAGATGCTGGAATCGATTTTGCTGCATACCAAAATAAGCCGCAAAGAAGCGCGCGAGCACGCCTTGCAAATGCTAAAAAAGGTTGGTATTGCCAACCCCGAAATTACCATTCGCAGCTTTCCTCACCAGCTTTCGGGCGGCATGAGCCAGCGCGTAATGATTGCTATGGCCATGAGCTGTGACCCCGAACTGCTGATTGCGGACGAACCCACCACCGCACTGGACGTTACCATACAGGCACAGATTTTGGATTTGATGCGCAATATACGGGCCGAGCAGGACACGGGTATTATTTTAATTACCCACGACCTTGGCGTTGTGGCCGAAATGTGTAGCCGCGTACTGGTAATGTACGCCGGGCGCATTGTAGAGCAGGCCCCCGTTGCCGATTTATTTGACAACCCCCGCCACCCCTACACACAGGGCCTTATAGAGTCGGTGCCCAAACTTGGCTCGGGTGCAACCTCGTTGCCCTCTATACCCGGCAGCGTGCCCGATTTGTCTGCCATGCCAAAGGGTTGCAAATTTGCCCCCCGCTGCAAGTTTGCGTTTGAGCGCTGCTTTGCAGAGGAACCCACGCTGGAAGATATAGCCCCCGGCTGCAAATGCCGCTGCTGGCTTACCAGCGCCGACGAGAAAGGAGGCAAAAGCTGATGGAAAAGGAACAGGCACACGCAAAACAAAACTCCGATACACAGCCGCTGCTTTCGGTACGCAATATAACAAAAACCTTTCCTGCCGGCAAAAGCCTGTTGGGCAAAAAAAGGCTGGTACACGCGGTAAACGACATCAGCTTTGACATTTATGCAGGCGAAACCTTCTCCATCGTTGGAGAGTCTGGCTGTGGAAAATCCACCACCGGCCGCATGATTAACCACCTTTTGCCCTGCGATGAGGGCGAGATATGGTTTGAGGGCCAAAATATACCGGCTTTATCAGAAAAGCAGATGCGCCCGCTGCGCAACGATATACAAATGATTTTTCAGGATCCCAACGCATCTTTAAACCCCCGTATGCGTGTAGAGGATATTGTGGCCGAGCCGCTTTTGGTGCACACCAATATGTCCAGAGAAGACCGCCTGCAAAAAGCCCGCGAGCTTTTACAAATTGTTGGCCTAAGCGAAGCCCACGCCCGCCGTTGGCCCCATGAGTTTTCTGGCGGGCAGCGGCAGCGCATCGGTATTGCACGTGCTCTTTCTGTGCGGCCCAAGCTGGTAATTGCCGACGAGCCCGTTTCTTCTTTGGATGTTTCGATACAGGCGCAGGTGCTTAACCTTTTGCAGCAGCTGCAAAAAGACTACAGCCTTACCTACCTTTTTATTTCTCACGATTTAAGCGTTGTAGAAATGATTTCGGACAGGATTGCCGTTATGTACCTTGGCTCTGTAGTAGAAACCGCACCAAAAAAAGAGCTGTACGCAAACCCAAAGCACCCCTATACCAAGGCATTGCTTTCGGTAGTGCCCATTCCTAATCCGCACGACACCCGTAAAAAAGAGATTTTGCAGGGGGATATCCCCAGCACCATCAACCTGCCGGTTGGCTGTCCGTTTCAAACACGCTGCCCCAAATGCCAGCTAGATTGTAAGCAGGGCAAAATACCCACGCAAGATTTGGGCGATGGGCATAAGGTTGCCTGTTTACATATTTAAAGCATCGTAAGGGTTTTGGCATTTTTGCTTTACTACCCTGCCCGCCATACAAAACATTACAGTATTGCCACGCTGCCGCGCACAGTATGGTGCCGCCCCGGGTGGCGCTGTACAATGCGCGGCTGTTGTGCGCAAATTACTTAATAGGAGCAGGCTTATGTTTAACAAAGAAGAATACCTGAAAAGAGTTGAATGGTTTACACAGGCACGGTTTGGCATGTTTATACACTGGGGGCTCTACTCTATCCCCTCCCGCGGGGAATGGCTGCGTAGTGACGAACGCATTTTAAAAGAAGATTACATGCATTATTTTGAAGAATTTAACCCTCAGGCTTGTAACCCGGCCGAGTGGGTACGCGCCGCAAAACAAGCCGGAATGCAGTATGTGGTTTTAACAGCCAAGCACCACGATGGCTTTTGCCTGTTTGATACCCAAACCACCGATTTTAAATCTACCAATACCCCTGCTGGGCGAGACTTTGTGCGCGAATTTGTAGATGCATGCCATGCTGAGGGCATACGCGCCGGGCTGTACTTTTCTATTATAGATTGGTACCACAACGATTTTCCTCATTTTTCAGACATGCATCATCCCATGCGCGGCAACCCGGATTACCCCGATGAGGGAAGGGATTTTGACCGCTATTTAGACTATATGCACCTTCAGGTAAAGGAGCTTTGCTCTAATTATGGCAAGCTGGATTTGCTGTGGTTCGACTTTTCTTATGGGCCTATGCGCGGAGAAAAATGGCGCGCTACCGAATTGATGCAGATGGTACGTCAATTGCAGCCTGGCATATTAATTGATAACCGGCTGGAAGTAAGCGGCGAAGGCTTTGGCTCTTTGGCAGACGGCAACCCCACCCCCTACCACGGAGATTTTGTAAGCCCCGAGCAAATCATCCCCCCAAATGGCCTGCGGGATGTAAACGGTGACCCCCTTGTTTGGGAGGCCTGCGTAACCATGAACAACCACTGGGGCTACTTTGCAAACGACCCGTTTTTTAAGCCCGCACCCATGCTGCTACAAAAATTGGTAGAATGCGTTTCTAAGGGCGGTAACCTGCTTTTAAACATTGGGCCGGATGCAAACGGTTGCATTCCACCCGCTTCTACCGATATACTAAATAAAATAGGCGCGTGGATGAATAAAAACAGCAAAAGCATTTATGGCTGCGGTATGTCTACCCTGGCAAAGCCAGAATATGGCCGCATTACCCAAAACGGAAAATACCTTTATTTTCATGTCTTTCAAAACTCCGTGGGGCCATTGCCGCTGTTTGGCGTACCAAAAGACGAAATTGTTTCTATTCGCAAATTATGTGATGGCACCGAGGTTCCCTTGTCTACCAGTTGGACACATTCCGACTATCCTGACATTGCTTTTGCAGACCTTGGCCCAAACCCGGTTTTGCCAGATGAAACAGACACCGTGCTGGAAGTACGCCTGCGCTAACGCACCAACTATATAGGCAAGCCGCTGGGCTTGCAGGCAGGATTATGCCGGAAAGGAAATAGGTATGGCTTCAATTTGGCAGGGCGAGCCCATTGGATGGAAAGTTGTATTTGATTTTGAAGGAACAGGCGTGGCGGGCGATTATTTGTCTGTTGTGCCGGTGGCCGCTAAAGAGGGAACGCCCGCTTTGCATATAGGCCTGGGTAAAGAAGAAGACCTTACCCTTACCGTTGTTAAATGTGCAGCGGCCAAAGCCGTACATGTTTTACGCGCGCAAAAAACCGAGGCCGCGCTGGTTTTGTTGGATTCTATTTTAGCCTCTGCCCTTGGCACCGCCGGTGCAGACGCTGCGGTGGAGGGTTTGCTTTTGGCTCAATACAGCCCCCAAAGCTGGAAAACAGACCCCAAAAAGCAAAACGTGCAGCTTTATTTGGGGGTTGCCCCGCAAGACCAGGCCTCACTTGTCGCCCGTCTTAAAGGGCTGCATATCCTTACCAATGCAACCCTGTATGCGCGAGACCTTGTAAACGCACCCGCCAACCTTATTACCCCCGAAACCATGGCAACCGAAATGGCCAAAAGTGCCGAGGCCAGCGGGCTAGAAGTAGAAGTGCTGGACGAAAACGAAATAGAAGCCCTTGGCATGCAGGCCCTACTTACTGTAGGCCGCAGTGCCCTGCACCCGCCCCGCCTAATTGTGCTGCGCTATAACGGCGCGCCCGAAAGCGAGCAAAAAATTGCCCTAGTAGGCAAGGGCGTTACCTGCGATACAGGCGGGTATTGCTTAAAGCCCCCCTCCTCTATGGGCGGCATACGCGGTGATATGGCCGGTGCCGCCGCTGTATTTGGCAGCATTTTGGCCCTTGCGCAAACCAAGGTACCGGTAAATGCCGTTGCCGTTATCCCCTCTGCCGAAAACCGCATCTCTCCCGACAGCTACCTGCCCGGAGACATCATTGGCTCTATGGCGGGCAAAAGCATTGAGGTTGGCAACACCGACGCCGAAGGCCGCCTAATGCTTGCCGATGCCCTTACCTATGCTGTGCGAAAAGAAAACGCCACCCATATTGTGGATATTGCCACCCTAACCGGGGCGGTTGTTAATATGTTTGGCTTTACCACCGCCGGCCTACTTTGCAACAACGATGATTTTTACGCGCAGTTTGCACAGGCTGCCGCCCTTTCGGCCGAGCAATACTGGCGGCTGCCCATTTTTCCAGAATATAAAAAGATGATAGAAACCCCCGTTGCAGATCTGCAAAATATTTCTAGCGACGGCTGCGGCACCATTACCGCGGGTTTGTTTATTGGCAGCTTTAACGAGGGCCTGCCCTGGATCCATTTAGACATTGCAGGCACCGCATGGGTAGAGCCTCCCCGCTGGGAGTTTCAGGCCAAGGGCGCTACCGGCGCCGGGGTAACCACCCTGTACCGCTTGTGCTGCCTAATGGCACAATCTTAAGTTTTTTGGGCGGCAGCCATGCCGCCCTTTCTCTTCTTATTTTTTAAGCAAACTTTTTTTGGGGGAGGCCCAAATAATGAATCTTACGCCCAGCCAATTGCAATCCCTTTCTGCCCCGCAGCAGCACTATATGCAATTTTTATACAGCACCATGCCCGCAAGTGACCGGGCCTCTTACCCTTTTGAGCTTTTTTTGTCCATTGTAGACCATGCCCTTTTTTTAAGAGAAAACATTGCCTGGTGCGCCTCTCTTTCAGAAGATGATTTTAAAGAATTTGTACTGTATCACCGCATCAACAACGAGGAGCTTTCTAACCCTCGTCCTCTTTTTTACAAAGAACTGTATCATCGCATTCAAAACCTGCCCCTAGAGGAAGCTTTGCTGGAAGCCAACCGCTGGTGCCAAGAGAATGTTACCTACCAATCGCAGGATGTACGCACCGCGTCTGCCGCCACCGTGTACAGTGCAGGCAGCGCCCGCTGTGGCGAGCAATCGGTTTTTGCGGTTACCGCCCTGCGCAGCGTGGGCATTGCCGCAAGGCAGGTGTATGTACCCCGCTGGTCTCACTGCGACGATAACCACGCGTGGGTAGAAGCGCTTTGCAATGGGCAGTGGGTATTTTTTGGCGCGTGCGAGCCAGAACCTGTGCTAAACCGAGGTTGGTTTAACACGGCCGCCAGCCGCGCCCTTTTGGTACACAGCCGTAGCTTTGCCGGGCTAGACAGCAACAGCGAAAAACTGGATTATGGCCGCGGGCTTACCTTTTATAACCAAACCCATCGATATGCAAAAACACAGCACTGCACCTTTACCGTTATGCAAAACGGCAAACCTGCCGCCAATGCTCTACTGCATTTAGAGGTTTTAAACGAAGCCGCGCTTGCTCCCATAGTTTCTTTTACCACCGATGAAAGCGGAACGGTTGCCCTTTCTTTGGGGCTGGGGGATGTTGTGCTGCATGCCGTAAAAGAAGAATGGGAGGGTTATACCCTTTTTAACGGTGCCACACAAAACACTGCTGTGGTAGAGCTAAAAGCCCCTGCTTACAGCACCGAGTGGCAAGCCTTTGACCAATACCCACCCGAAGACAGCCTTGAAAGTACCATTTTATTATCTGCACAGCAAAAAGAGCAGCGCATAAAGGATATTTTACAGGGTACCGCCCTGCGCGAAACGCGGATAGAAAACTTTTTTAACCCCCAACTTGCCGCCTTTTACCCCCATGCAAAGGATATTTTGCGCTTGGCACGCGGCAATTTTGCCGAGGTGCACACTTTTTTAAGCAGGGACGATAACCCCCTGCGCTTGGCATTGCTGCGCACCCTTTCTCATAAAGATTACCGAGACCTTACCGCCGAAGTATTAGAAAAGCATTTGGCTGCCACCCCTGTATACAATGGCAAAATGCCCGCCGAGGTGTATAAGCAATGTTTGCTGTGCCCCCGCATTGGGTTTGAGCGCTTGACTGCTTGGCGTGCACCCCTGCCCGTTTTCTTTTCTGCCGGGCAGCAACAAGAATATACAAAAAAACCCGCGACCTTGTGGCAGTATTTGCTGCAAAACATTACGGCTGAAAACAACTTTACCAATGCCACTTTGTTGTTTGACCCCGTGGATGCCCTGCGCCAAAAAACCTGTAATACCGAAAGCCTGCCCCTTTTGTTTGTTGCTGTTTTGCGCGCCTTGGGCATTCCAGCACGGCTTAACCCGCTAGACAATGTCCCCGAGTTTTGGATTGATAATGCTTTTGCAAGGGCCGAAGCCCCCACAAACAGCACCCTTATTTTGCAAAAAGACACAGATGCCCAATTTATCAACCACCAAAACTGGAGCCTTGCGCAGCATACCGCCTGCGGCTGGCAAACTCTGCCGCTGACAGGGTGCGAATGGGAAGAAGATACCCTTGCCCTATGCTTGCCTGCGGGTCTTTACCGCTTGCTTACTTCCACCCGCCTACCAAGCGGCACCCAATACGCATACCATTGCTGTGTTGTAACCACTGCCGGGCAGCAAACCCGTGTAAAAATGCAGCTGCGCAGTTTTGATTTAAAAGCAACATTAAAAGAGTATGCTCTCCCCGCCTTCCCCGTTATTCCTTCCGGCGGAGCAGAGCTGCCCAGCACCGATTGGCTGCCGGGAAAAATTTCACTTTTGTTTTGGCTAGAAGAAGGCATGGAACCCACCGAACATGTTTTGAATGAACTGATAGAAGCAAAAGAAGAACTTGCCGCTTTGCCCTACTCCCTATGTTTTTTTGTACGCAACCAAAGCAGCCTGCAACAACGCACCCTTGCCTATGCCCTGCAACAACTGCCTTTTGCGCAGGTAGTATATGGAGACTGGCCCTATACAGTAGAGCTGCTGTCTCGCCGCTTATACTGCGACCCCGACCGACCGCCTTTAAGCATTGTTTGCAACGCCAAAGGCAATGCCGTATATGCCTGTAACGGTTATAACGTGGGCACCGTGCGCCAATTGATAGAAATAGCCGCAACATTTTAAAGCAAAAACCCCTTTCGTAAAAGAAAGGGGTTTTATTTTGTTTATACCCAATCTATTATTCAATAATTATATATCCTGCTTTCTGCTTAAAATTGCATTGACAAATGAGCCACAAAAGAATATTCTATAAACATAAGCTTACTTAATAAACTAATGTTAATTTACCTTTGATGGGGGTGACGTTTTTGCCAACAGACCGCGAAAGCGATATTTTACAGTTGATTGAAAAAAATCCCATGATTACCCAGCAAGAGCTTGCCGACCAGCTGGGCATTACCCGCTCTTCTGTGGGGGTGCATGTATCCCGCCTTATTAAGCAGGGATTGGTGCAGGGGCGCGGCTATGTGCTGCCCGGGCGCAACTTTGCCGCTGTGGTGGGCGCCGCCGTACTGGATATACAAGGGCACCCCACAAAACCCCTTGTGCAGCAAGACTCTAACCCCGGCACGGTTATTCTTTCTCCCGGCGGAGTGGGGCGCAACATTGCCCATAACCTGGCCTTACTTGGGCAGGATGTAAAGTTTTTTTCGATGTTTGGCGGAGATTCCAACGGTACCTTACTGGCAGATTCATGCCGCAATGCGGGCATCGATATTTCTCCCTCACCCGTTATAGCGGGCGCTTCCAGTGCGGTTTACCTTTTTATCACCAACCACGAGGGTGAAATGCAACTGGCCGTTTCGGACATGAAAATTTACGAGCGGATGACCCCGGCTTTTTTACAGCCTCAACTGGCTCTTATCAATCAGGCGGCCCTGTGCTATGCCGATACAAACCTGCCCGAAGATACCCTTTGCGCCTTGGCAAATGCACTGCGCGTTCCCCTTTTTGTAGATACCGTATCCACCGCAAAAGCCATTAAGTTGGCACGCATACTGCCCCGCGTACACACCTTAAAAACAAATAGATTAGAGGCTGCCCTGCTTTGCGGTTTTGAAATTACCGATGAAGAAACCCTGCAAAAAGCGGTACAAACCCTGTTAGAAAAAGGCGTACAACGCATCTTTTTAACCTTGGGGCCACAGGGTGTATTGTGCGCAACCGCTACCGAAAGCCTGCGCCTGCCCATTTACTCCAGCAAGCTGGTAAACTCTACCGGCGCGGGAGACAGCTTTGCCGCTGCCCTTGCCTATGCTTGGATGCAGCATCTTTCTTTAGAGGACAGCGCCAAGGCAGGCCTCGCCGCCGCCAGCCTGTCCATCACCCATCCCGATACCATCCATCCCGGCATTAGTACCGAAAACCTTAACCGTATTATCCACGGCCTTGCGCCGCTGCAATAAAAAGGAGATTTTAACTATGAACCAGTTACACCCTTATCTTTCCATTTCTTCTGAAGTGCAGGCAGCCCTGCGAGAAAACCGCCCGGTGGTTGCGCTGGAATCTACCATTATCTCTCATGGCATGCCCTACCCCCAAAACGTAGAAACCGCATTGGAAGTTGAACGCATTGTGCGCGAAAACGGTGCTATCCCCGCCACCATTGCCATTTTGGGCGGCAAACTGCGCATTGGTATGTCTGCCGATGAAATTAACTATCTGGGCAAAAAAGGCCTTGCTGTACACAAAACAAGCCGCCGCGATATCCCAGTATTGGTAGCCCGTGGCGAAGACGGCGCTACCACCGTAGCCGCCACCATGATTTTGGCAGCCCTTGCCGGTATTAAGGTATTTGCCACCGGCGGCGTAGGCGGCGTACACCGCGGTGCCGAAGTAACCATGGACATTAGCGCAGACTTAGAAGAACTGGCACGTACCCCCGTTATGGTGGTATGCGCAGGCGCAAAATCTATTTTGGATTTAGGCCTTACCCTAGAATATCTTGAAACCAAAGGCGTACCTGTTGTGGGTTACGGCACCGACGAGCTGCCCGCATTTTTTACCAGCAAAAGCGGCTTTAAACTAGAGTGCCGTATGGACACCCCCAAAGAAGTTGCAAGCTCCTTTGCTGTTAAAGAGGCCATTGGCCTTGAGGGTGGTATGCTGGTAACCAACCCCATCCCCGATGAATACGCCATGGCCCCCGAGGCAATTTCTTCTACCATCGAAGCCGCTGTTAAAGAAGCCAACGACACCGGCGTAAAAGGCAAAGACATTACCCCCTTCTTGCTGGATAAAATCCAAAAGATTACCGAGGGCAAAAGCCTTGCCGCCAATATTCAACTGGTGTACAACAACGCCCGTTTGGCAAGTGCCATCGCCAAAGAGCTGGTTTCTTTGTAAACTATATTAAGCCGCTATCTACGCCTCTTACCCTCTACCGGGTAAGGGGTTTTTATTTTATGGCATCCATAAATTTCTTCGCAAATGTGGTAGCTTCTGTAAGCAACCATAGAGACACTATACAAAAAGGCAGATGTGTATTAAAACACATCTGCCTTTTTATTAATTTATCCTAATGGTTTATTTTGCCTCTACACCTTGGGCGCCAAACAGATTAAAGCGGAACAATTTGCTCTCGTCTTCTTTATTGGTACACTCGATGTGTGCTTTGGTAACCGTACCACCCTGAATAAGGGCTGTAAAGCCAATTAACTGCGACAATTTGCTTTTAAGGTTTAGGCGGTCGCCCTCCGGCGTTACCATAAACACCTCGCCTTCACAGGTATCCAAAACATCCATAAATTCTTTTAGGTCAAAGTTATGCAGATCCATCTTTTTATTCCTCCCGCCATTCCCTTTGTGGGGGCTTCTTTTTAAGTGCTGCATATATACATAAAGACTTTGCACTTTCTTATTACAGAGTATAGCAAAGACAAATTTTAAAATCAACGTACATTTTTGGGTTTATTTTTTGCTGTGCTCTATATTTTAAAGCGCTCTTTAAAATCCCTATTTTTTAGCTCCGCCCAGTCTTTGCAGGCTTGAAAATCAACCCCATAAACCTTATAATGTTGAATAAGCGTGTTAAATCTTTGGCAGCATGTTTGGGGCGCATCCCAAACGCCTGGATATGCCCGCAATTTTTGGAAGAGAAGGAGCAATACACATGACCTACACACATGAAGTAGAGCAAATGTGTCCGGTAGCCAAGGGCCCGCATCATGGCCCCGCACCCATTCCCGAAGAGGGACGCTGGGTAAAGGCTTACGACGTAACCGACATTAGTGGCCTTACACATGGCGTGGGCTGGTGTGCACCCCAGCAAGGTGCCTGCAAGCTTACACTTAACGTTAAAAAGGGGATTATTGAAGAAGCCTTGGTAGAAACCATTGGCTGCTCTGGCATGACCCACAGCGCCGCTATGGCCGGAGAAATTTTGCCGGGCAAAACCATTTTAGAGGCACTGAACACAGACCTTGTATGCGATGCCATTAACGTAGCCATGCGCGAACTGTTTTTGCAGATTGTGTATGGCCGCAGCCAAACCGCTTTTTCGGAAGATGGACTGCCTGTTGGTGCCGGCCAAGAAGATTTGGGGAAAGGTCTTCGCAGCATGACCGGTACAATTTACTCCACCTCTGCCAAGGGCGTACGCTACATGGAGCTTACCGAGGGCTACATTACCCGCATGGCTTTAGACAAAGACAACCAAGTAATTGGCTACGAATTTGTGCGTCTGGGCAAAATGCTGGAGGATATCCGCCACGGCAAAGACCACAAAACCGCATACGAATCTAACATGGGTACCTATGGCCGCTTTAAGCCGGAAGACGGCGCGGTAAAATACATAGACCCGCGCGAAGAATAAGGGAGGAGGGAATTTTATGGCTAAATTTGAAAACCAAGAACGTCGCATGCCTAAAATTGAGGCTTGCTTAAAACAAAATGGATTTTCATCCTTGGACGAATGCCAAGAGATTCTTCTCTCTAAGGGCATTGATACCGACAAAATTGTACGCGGTGTACAAAACATTTGTTTTGACAACGCTGTATGGGCCTATACCCTTGGCACCGCCATTGCTGTAAAGCGCGGCCTTAAAAGCGCTGCCGACTGTGCCTCTGCCATTGGCGAAGGGCTAGAAGCCTTTACCATCCCCGGCTCTGTAGCCGAGCAACGCCAAGTAGGCCTTGGCCACGGCAACTTGGGCGCCATGCTGCTACGTGACGAAACCGAGTGCTTTTGCTTTTTGGCCGGGCACGAAAGTTTTGCCGCCGCCGAAGGCGCCATTGGCATTGCCAAAACCGCCAACAAAGCCCGCAACAAACCCCTGCGTGTTATTTTAAACGGCCTTGGCAAAGATGCCGCCTTTATTATTAGCCGCATTAATGGCTTTACCTATGTAGAAACCGATTATGATTTTGAGCATGGTGTGCTTAAAACTGTAAAAGAGGTTCCCTACTCCGACGGCGATCGTGCCGCTGTACGTTGCTACGGCGCAAACGATGTACTAGAGGGCGTAGCCATTATGAAGCAGGAGGATGTGCAGGTTTCCATCACCGGAAACTCTACCAACCCCACCCGTTTTCAGCATTTGGTGGCCGGCACTTACAAAAAATGGTCTACCGAAAACAACAAAAAATACTTTAGCGTAGCTTCTGGCGGCGGCACCGGCCGTACCCTGCACCCCGACAACATGGGCGCAGGCCCCGCCAGCTATGGCCTTACCGACAGCATGGGCCGTATGCATGGCGATGCCCAGTTTGCAGGTTCTTCTTCTGTACCCGCACACGTAGAAATGATGGGCCTAATTGGCATGGGCAACAACCCCATGGTAGGCGCTACCGTTGCGTGTGCCGTTGCTGCAAGCCAGATATAATTTTTTTAAAGCAAAGCACCGTTTGCAAATGCAAACGGTGCTTTTTATTGTTCTGGCTTACTCTAGTTTAATCTTAATATTTTTAACCACAGTTTTTTTACAAACTCCACGGCAAAGCAACTAAAACCATCTTACAAAATTGCAATACACTTTTAAGGCCATAACTAAAACCAATTAATCACAGCATTTTAATTTTGCAAAATACCCTGCTAATAATTTAGCAGCATAATATGTTCTCCATCGTAAACCCTGCCGTTAAACCTAAACCCCATTTTTTGGTATAGCGCCGGGGCCGCACTCCCGTCTATATCCACCCCCAAATACAGCTTATGGCGGGTGTTGTCCTGCTTTATCGTGGTAAGCAATAAACGCACTGCTTCTTCTCCATAGCCTTTGCGTTGGTGGTTTTCATCCACCATTAATCGGCACAGCCAGTATTCATCGTCCTCGGCATCCAGACAATACATCAAAAATCCCACCGGTACATCGTTTGCATATATGCCAAACGGGTAGCAATTGGGCTGCACATACGCCTGCGCCAAAGACCGTATATTGGTTGCCACCAGCTTTTGCTGTTCTGGCGCTACATGCAAGGCAACCAATTCTTCAAAGTTTTGTTGTGTAACAGGTTGTAAACAAATCATCCGGTATCTCCTTGTTGTTTAGGGGTACCGTGTGCCGCATATGGGCACAAAAATACCCAGGAAAGGTAACCTCTCCCGGGTGATTACGCCTACAAATAAAACCTGTTTTAACAGGCCATGCCGGGAGTCATTCTATTGTTTTTACTGTTCATCGGCATAGTATGCCCTCCCTATCTGCACTACATGTGCTTTTCTTATAATTAATATATCATGCCTTATATAAAAGATACAAGTTTTGTCCATTAATACCCTTTTTCATATATTTTTATATATGAATTTATCCTTTGTGTAAATCGTTGATTTTTACTTAGCAATTTTGTTGCTTCACACAGATAAAACCATATTTTCGTGCCTATAAAATGTCATAAAACACCCTAAAACCGCCGCTTTACAGCACATTTACATACATTTTAGCGGGTGATTGAAAAACAACAGGATATCTGCTACAGTGTGAGCAGAATGTATGGTAAATTTTTTTGATTTTTAATATAAGCCTTTTTGTAGTAAAGCCATTTAATTTACCTATTATTGTCCCACAAAACCATATGTAGCCTACTGCAATTTTGCCGTATTTTATATATTAAAAAGCCATAGGTGGATAAATAGATGAGCGTGACCGGCACTGTTTTTGATATTAAAGAACTGGCAGTTTTTGATGGGCCCGGCCTTAGGGTTACCGTATTTTTAAAGGGCTGCCCCTTACGGTGCCAGTGGTGCCACAACCCAGAGGGTTTAAGCTTTACGCCACAACTAATGGTAAGCCATAACGGCTGTTTAAACTGCAAAAAGTGCATTGAGGTGTGCCCCAGCCCTGCGCAGTGTACAAATTGCGGTAGATGCGTGGATGTATGCCCCCGCAACCTACGCCGTATTGCTGGCACAGTATATACCCCCAGCGCACTGGCAGCGCTGCTTTTAAAAGATGCCGATTATCTAAAAAGTACAGGTGGCGGGTACACCATCTCGGGAGGAGAGCCCACAAGCCAGCCTGATTTTTTGTTAGAGGTGCTTAGCCTACTAAAAGGCAGCCACCGCGCCATAGAAACCTGTGGATATTGCAGCCCCGATGTTTTTTACAAAGTTTTACAAAACCTTGAGTATGTGATGATGGATTTAAAACTGGCAGACCCTGTTTTGCACAAACAATACACCGGTGTAGACAACCGGATTATTTTGCAAAATTTAGAGCAACTTAAAAACAGCGGCCTGCCCTTTGTAATACGCATACCCATGATACCCGGCGTAAATGATACTGAGGCCAACATGCAGCAAACTGCTGCCCTGCTTGTCGGGTGCCCCACCTTACAGCAGGTAGAGCTATTGCCCTACCATATTACAGCCGGCGCCAAGTACAGTATGGTGGGCAAGCAGTACAGCCCCAGTTTTGACACAAGCGCTGCCCCTGCACTTTTTACCCATTTTTTTGAACAGGCTGGCATCCCCTGCAAAATATTGTAGCCAACGTTTATTGTATACACCCGTTATCAACCTATTAATTTTATATGGGAGGGTTCGCCGATGACCGACTATATCCAGGACATGCTTACTTTTTTTGTGGCAGACAAAAAACACCATCAGTTTCGCACAACACATCCCCAAAAATACCAATTGGCAGAAGAACTGCCAGAGGGCACCCCAGATTATATGCGCGCCCAAAAGCGGCTGGCTTGGATGTTTGAGAACGAAACCCCGGTGGTTTTCCCTAACGAAAAAATAAGCCTTTTGCGCACTGTAACCGCCGTGCCCGAAATATATACCCCCCGCCAGTGGGAGGCAATAAAAGAGATAAACACCCTGCACGAACAGGGCAAGGTGTGCAATATAAACCCCGATTATGCTCGTATGATCAACACCGGCACCACCAAAATGCGCGCCGAGATTAAAACACAGATAGACCATTTTTCAGCCCGGCCGGATAAAGCCGGATACCTTAAAAGCCTGCTGCTTGTACTAGACAGCTTAGAAGCTTTTGCCGAAAAATACCGACAGGAAGCCCTGCGCGCAGGCAACCAAACCGTTGCCGATACCTTTGCCCGCATACCCAAACAGCCCCCACGCACCCTGCTAGAAGCGCTGCAATTTTTGCGCTTGATGCATTACGGGCTATGGTGCAGCTTTAACTACCACAATACCTTTGGCCGGTTTGACCAATACATGTACCCCTACTATATAAATGATATCGAAAACGGCACACTGGATGAAGAGAGCGCGCTGGAACTTTTAGAAGAATTTTTTATCAGTTGTAACCGAGACAGCGACCTGTACCCCGGTATGCAGCAGGGCGATAACGGCCAAAGCATGGTGTTAGGCGGACTAAACCCAGACGGAACCGAGAGCTACAACGCATTGTCGGATCTTTGCCTGCAAGCCAGCCTAGAATTAAAGCTGATTGACCCAAAAATAAACCTGCGTGTAAACAAAAACACACCTATAGAGCTATACAACAGAGGGTCTGCCCTTACCCGGCAGGGGCTGGGTTTTCCTCAATATTCTAACGATGATGTGGTTATAAAGGCTCTTAAAAACTGGGGCTATTCCAACGAGGATGCCTGTAATTATATTGTGGCTGCCTGCTGGGAGTTTATTATCCCAGGCTGCGGCATGGATATTCCCAACATCAACAGCTTGTCTTTTGTGCACGCTGTAAATGAGGCCATACACGACCCTAAAAGTTGGAATACCTTTGACCAGCTTTTGGCCCGTGTAAAAAAAGCTATTTTTACACAGGCTCAAAAATTAATGGAGGCCACCCAAAACCTGTATATGGAGCCCGCCCCGCTTATGAGCCTGATGATGGACGGCTGCATACAAAATGCGCAGGATATTTCTTTGGGCGGCAAATACAACAATTATGGTTTTCATGGTTCGGGACTATCTACGGCGGTAGACTCTTTGGCGGCTGTGCGGCAGTACCTGTTTGACGAACCCGCTTTTACCCAAGAACAGCTAGTTGAAATGCTGGATACCAACTTTGAAGGGCAAGAAGAACTGCTGGCTAAACTGCGGTACCAAGCCCCTAAAATGGGCAATGATGATGACGCTGTGGATGCCCTTGCCAAAAGCCTGCTAAACTGGTTTGCCGATGCGGTGGAGGCTCACAAAAATGACCGCGGCGGTATTTTCCGTGCGGGCACAGGCTCTGCCATGTATTATATATGGCATGCCGATGAAGAACCCGCCACCCCCGACGGGCGTAAAAAGGGAGAGCCCCTTGCCTGCAATTATTCGCCCAGTTTGTTTAGCCGTTGCCGTGGGCCTATCTCCATTATCAAATCTTTTGCAAAGCCAGACCTTACCCGTGTAGCCAATGGCGGCCCCCTTACCATAGAACTGCACGACAATATGTTCCGCAATGAAGACAGCGTGTATAAAGTGGCGCAATTTGTAAAAAGCTTTATAGATATGGGCGGCCACCAAATGCAGATAAACTCGGTAAATCGAGATAAAATGTTAGATGCACAAGCACATCCAGACAAATATCGCAACCTGATTGTGCGTGTATGGGGCTGGAGCGGTTATTTTGTAGAACTGGATGAGATATACCAAAACCATATTATCCAACGTGCAGAGTTAAACTTTGCGTAAACCCAAAGTACAGTACATTTGTAAAAAGCTGGCGGCTATATAGCATGGCAGCTTTCACAATGCAAATTCTAAAATATTGATAAAATGTACTTTATTTCTTGTTTTTAAAAAATAGGATTGTAAACCCAAAATGCCTGACTCATTTTTAGTACAAATACCAAAACCCCTCCTTTGCGTCAAACGCAGGAGGGGTTTTGCCAACTATCTTTGCAAAAAACAGACGTATTTAATGCCGCAGGGTCCGTTACGCAAGCCACCGCTTTTACCAGGCCGGATGTTGTTACTGCCTGCCCTCCAAAATCTTTTTACGTATCCGCTCGCCTGTGGGGGTAGTGGCAATGCCCCCAAGTGCTGTTTCCCGCAGTTCGGGCGGCAGACGCTTGCCCACTTTATAC
>JBKEAM010000004.1:0-3382 GCA_047972265.1 Oscillospiraceae bacterium
AACCGGCTATCGGTTCTGTTTTTGCACCTGTGGTTGGGTTTTATTTTACTCTTGCATCTGTTTTTGCCTTATGCAAAGCGGCCACAGAGTAAAATCTGTGGCCGCTTATATTTTTGTAAAAAAGGAGAATTTAAATGTACAACAGCATTGCAAAACACCTGCAAACGCCACCCCTGTATAAGCAAACCGAGGGCAAATTTTGGGATGATGAGCATATCTCAAAACAAATGCTAAAAGCCCACCTTGCGCCCCATCAGGAGGGGGCAAGCCGCACACATCAATTTATGGATGAATCGGTACAATGGATTGCAGAGCAGGTGCCAAGTACGCAATATCCCAATTTGCTGGATGTGGGCTGCGGCCCCGGCCTGTATGCACAGCGTTTTTGCGGGATGGGGTACAGGGTAACGGGGATAGATTACTCTAAAAGATCAATAGAGTATGCGCGGGATTTTGCCCAAAAGCGGGGGTTGCGCATAGAGTATTTTTACAAGGATTATTTGCAGATGGATTTTAAAAACAGGTTTGATTTTGCGGCCTTTATTTATTGTGATTATGGCGCCCTGTCCCCACAAAACAGAAAAAGAATACTGCAAAATATTTACAGGGTGCTAAACCCCGAGGGCAGGCTGTTGCTGGATGTATTTTCGGCGGCGGCATACCAGCAATTTGCCGAGGGTAAAACCTGGCACCACTGCCCCGGCGGCGGATTTTGGAGCGCCGAAAACTACTTTGTGCTAGAGGAAAGGCGCAAATACCCAAACCGTGTTACGCTAGAACAAACGGTATTGCTTACCGCCGGCGGCAGCAAGCCCTATTATTTGTGGAACACTTATTTTACCCCCAAAACCCTGCTGCAAGAAACATCCGCCGCGGGCTTTACAAACGAGCAGGTATTTGCCCATGTTGCCGGTGCCGCATACACAAAAAGCAGCCCAACACTGGCTGTGATTTTGCAAAAATAAACAACCGTAATAAAATGATAGTGCGTGAAAAAAGGCGGAATTTACTACCTGCCGCGTGAGAGTGAGCTGTAAGAGGGGGAATGACAAACCCCAAAAGCAGGTGCTATACTGTATAAACAAGCGCCGCAATTTTGGGGCTTGCCCTGTGGCTGGCGCTGGCAAAAAGGGCAAAGCAGGAGGTATGGTATGAAAAGGATTGTAGCGGTAAACTCTAACAGTTATCACGGGTACACAATAGAAGAAGCTATAGACGGCATTAGCAAGGCGGGCTTTAAGTATATAGAGCTGACAGCCACCAAAGGCTGGACAGAGCATGTGTTCCCCACCATGAGCCTAAACCGTTTGTACGAAATAAAAGAAAAACTGGATGCGGCGGGGCTTATCCCCTTTGCCATGAGCGGGCATTGCAACCTGATGGATACCGCGCGTATAGGGGATTTTATTGCCAATATGCGTTTGGCGGCATTTTTTGGGTGTGAGTACATCGTATCTTCTATAGGGGAGGCACATATTGAGGATAAGGCAGTCGCCTCTAACGAAGAGGTGGCAGAGCATATCCGTGCACTGTTGCCAAAGCTGGAAGAATACGGCCTAAAATTGGCACTGGAAGTGCACGGAGACCATGGCACCGGCGTAATTTTAAAGCAGATAGCAGATTTGGTAAATTCACCCTTGGTGGGGGTAAACTACGATACCGCCAACGCACTGTTTTACGGCGATGTAGTCCTGCAAAAAGACATTGCCGCCTGTGTGGGTAGCATTAATTATGTGCATTTAAAAGATAAAGCGGGCGAGCGTACCGAGTGGAACTTCCCCGCTTTGGGGCAGGGGTATATCGATTTCCCTGCCATTGTAAGCCAACTAGAAGAAGCAAACAATAATTCGCCCTTTAGTATAGAGATAGAGTTTACACAGGCAGGCCCCAAAGATGTAGAAGAAGTAAACCGCGCGGTAGAGGATTCTTACAAATATCTGCGCTCTATTGGGGTACAAATTTAAGGGCAAAGGAGTAAAACAATGAGGATAGCACTTGTAGGCGCGGGCGGCATGGGCACCGTGCATTATTCTAACTATGCGCACATACCCGGCTGCACGGTGGTGGCTTTGGTGGGAGTATCTGACAACGACAAAAAAAAGGCCAAAGAATGGAACCTGCCCCTGTTTGCCTCTGTGCCCGAGATGGCGCAGAATGTACAGGCAGATTTGCTGGACGTTTGCACCCCTACCTTTTTGCACAAACAGCATGTGTTGGATGGTTTTGCAAACGGGCTGCACGTAATTACCGAAAAACCCATAACCTTGCATAAAACCGACGCCGAAGAAGTGTTTGCCGCAGCCGATAAGGCGGGCAAGCAACTGTATGTGGCGCAGGTATTGCAGTTTACCCGCGAAGTGGAGATACTGCACGAAGTAACAGAAAGCGGGCGTTTTGGCAAACCGCTAGACGGCTATTTTGAGCGTTTATCTATGTGCCCGGCATGGTCTGCCGGCGGGTGGCTGTTTGACAAGGATAAAAGCGGCCTGCTTCCTTTCGATTTGCACATACACGATTTGGATATTATTGTGTCGGTGTTTGGGCGGCCGCAAAACTTTTCTTACACCAGTTGCGGCGGCGTAGGCAAACAATACAAAGAGCAATACCGCTTTACCTACAATTACGAGGGCTGCAATGTAGGGGCCGAGGCCGCTTGGTTTAATGCCTCTATCCCCTTTACGGCGCGCTGGCGTGTATATTTTGAAAACGCTATGCTGCTAAACGATGGCACCAGCCTTACCGCCTACCCGGCAGAGGGCGAACCCATTGTGTTTGATACCGAAGAAAAGGTGAAAATACCCACCGGCATTAATGTGCCGCCCACCGGTATGTTTTTGGCAGAGCTAACCCATTTTACAGATTGTGCCGCAAAAAACATCCCCTCTAACAAGGTGCCGCGCAGCCAAGTGTTAAACGTGGTAGAACTGCTGGAAGAGATTGTGGCTGGGGCATAAACCCGCCATTTTAAACCTAAATAAAAAGCAGCCGCGCAGCATACAGTGCGGTGAGATAAGAAAACAAATGCCGATACAGAGGTTGTATTCTGTATCGGCATTTGTTTTAATAAAATAGCAGGCATGGGAAGTGCGGCCACACATCCCAAAATGTTTGTTGTGAGTATCCCAAACTCTGCTAACTTATTTAATATTGTGGCTACAAACATTGCTTAGCAAAAGAGATATAGTGCGAATTTTTACATATAATAGTTAGCGTATCCAAACCAAAGGAGTGTAATATAGTAGATGAATATTCCCAGTTTATTTATTACTGGAATTGCAGCGGCATTTTTGTTTAACTACTCGGCTTTTTTACTGTTTTGGCATAACCCTCGATATATGTTGTTTCAACTGCCAGAGTTTTTTCGGCAAGGGCCGAATGGTCA
>JBKEAM010000079.1:0-4970 GCA_047972265.1 Oscillospiraceae bacterium
TGCTATGGTGTGGCTTGTTTTTCTCGCTATTTTGATACACGCGGGATTGTATTATTTACCGAGGCTGTACATGTTGCCAAATGGGCTAAAAATATTTTTGCCCTAGCCGGTATAGAGGGTAAAGTGTATGCTAAAGGTACCGAAAACAGCCGTTCTTATGAGTTTTCGGTAAAAGAGCCATTGCAGGTAGAAAAGATGTTGGCGTTGTTTGGCCATACAGGGGAAGAAACGGCAGTTCGCATCCATGACGATAATTTTATATGCGATAATTGTTTTTCCGCTTTTGCGTCTTCTGCCTTTTTGTGCTGTGGCACTGTTACCAACCCATCTAAAGGCTATATGTTAGAATTTGTAAATAACCGTCATTTGCTGATGGATGATTTTTATGCCTTGCTTATAAAGCAGGGCTTTTCGCCATCCAAAACCATACGTAAAGGTATTCCTGTTGTTTATTTTCATTCCAGCTCTCAGGTAGAGGATATTCTTACATTTATGGGTGCAACATCTTCTGCGCTGGAAATAATGCAGCTAAAGGTTTATAAGGATTTTAGAAACAAAGCAAACCGTATTACCAACTGCGAAACGGCCAATATAGATAAAATGGTGGCCGCCAACCGCCAGGTGTTAAAGGATATAACTGTTTTGGAAAAGCATGGTGTACTGCAAAGCTTACCCGAACCCCTCAAAAATGCCGCCCTGCTAAGAAAAGAAAACCCTGCACTTTCTCTGGCAGACTTGGCGGCAATATCCAAAACAGCGGTATCCAAATCTGGTCTTAGTCACCAATATAAGCGTATTGCGGTGTTGGCAGCGCAATACGCAAACAAAACAAATAAGCAAGGAGATAATGGTGGAAAATAAACGATCTTTTGTACATCTGCATCTTCATACAGAATATAGCCTGCTAGACGGAGCCTGCCGTATAGACAGGCTTATGGAGCGTGTGAAAGAAGCAGGGCAAGACACAGTAGCCATTACAGACCACGGTGTAATGTACGGCGTGGTGGAGTTTTATAAGGCGGCAAAGAGTGCCGGCATTAAACCCATTATTGGTTGTGAAGTATATGTGGCAAACCGCACCCGGTTTGATAAAGTAAGCCATGTCGATTCGAACAACCATCTTATTTTATTATGCAAAAATGATGTTGGTTACCACAATTTGATTAAGCTGGTTTCGCAAGGCTTTACAGAAGGGTTTTATTCTCGTCCTCGCATTGATAAAGAGCTGTTAAAACAGCACCACGAGGGTTTAATCTGCCTTTCGGCCTGTTTGGCTGGTGAGATACCCCAAGCGCTGCTGGCTGGTAATTTTGACCATGCGCAGGAAACTGCCCTTTGGTATAACGAGGTTTTTGGTCGGGGAAACTATTATATAGAGATACAAGACCACGGCATAGAAGAACAGCGCATTGTTTTGCCAGAGCTAATTCGCCTTGCAAAAGAAACGGGGATACCGCTGGTAGCCACCAACGATGCGCATTATCTGCGCAAAGAAGACAGCCGAATGCAAAATATACTGCTGTGCATTCAAACAGGGCGTACAGTGAATGACGAATCTAAAATAGAATTTGAAACGGATGAGTTTTATGTAAAAACCACCGATGAAATGTATGATCTTTTTTCGGCAGCGCCGGAGGCCTGCGAAAATACCGTTAAAATTGCCGAGATGTGCTCGTTTGATTTTGAATTTGGCGTAACCAAGCTGCCTTATTTTAAAGCCCCCAATGGCGAAGACAACGAGGTTTACTTTAGGCGAGTATGCCAAGAGGGCCTTATTAAAAGATATGGCGAAAATCCCACCGACGAGGCAAAACAGCGCCTTGAATATGAAATTTCTATTATTAGCAGCATGGGGTATACAAACTACTACTTGATAGTGGCCGACTTTATACGTTATGCCCGCAGCAAGGATATACCGGTAGGACCGGGGCGTGGCTCTGGCGCTGCCAGCATTGCTGCTTATTGTATTGGCATTACGGGCATAGACCCGATAAAGTACAATCTTCTTTTTGAGCGTTTTTTAAATCCCGAGCGTATTTCGATGCCGGACTTTGATATTGATTTTTGCTATGAGCGTCGCCAAGAAGTTATTGATTACGTTATTCAAAAATATGGGTCAGATCATGTGGCGCAAATTATTACCTTTGGCACCATGGCAGCCCGCCTTGCCATACGAGACGTTGGCCGCGTACTGGATATTTCTTACCAAAAAGTGGATGAAGTAGCCAAAATGGTGCCGATGGAACTGCAAATGACCTTAGATAAAGCCCTTTTGGTTTCTAAACCATTGGCACAGGTGTATGAGTCGGACGCACAGGTACATGAACTGATAGACATTGCGCGCAAGTTAGAGGGGATGTCTCGGCATTCTTCTACACATGCGGCAGGTGTTGTAATTACCCCAGAAGAGGCAAGTGCATATGTGCCGCTCTCCACCAATGATGGTGCGGTGGTAACTCAGTTTACAATGGGCACTATAGAAGAGCTTGGCCTGTTAAAGATGGACTTTTTAGGGCTGAGAACGCTTACGGTTATCTCGGATGCCGAAAAAATGGTGCAAAAACATACGCCGTCATTTTGTATTGACGATATTGCGTATGATGACCCTAAAGTATATGAACTTCTCTCTTCGGGAAATACCGATGGTATTTTTCAGCTCGAATCGGGCGGTATGCGTCAAACACTGATAGGGCTAAAGCCGCAAAACCTTGAGGATGTAATAGCGCTTATCTCGCTGTATCGCCCGGGACCGATGGATTCTATCCCAACCTACATTCGCAACAGGCACAATCCCGCTTTGGTGCGGTATAAAACCGAAAAGCTGCGCCCGATTTTGGATGTTACTTATGGATGTATAGTGTATCAGGAACAGGTTATGCAAATTTGTCGTGAGTTGGCGGGCTACTCATACGCACAGGCGGATCTTGTGCGCCGTGCCATGAGCAAGAAAAAGCACGATGTAATGGAACGTGAACGCGAGCACTTTATACACGGGAGCACTGAAAAAGGGCAGGAATGCCCCGGCGCTGTTGCAAATGGAGTGCCTGAAGCGGTTGCCAACCAAATATTTGATGATATGAGCAGCTTTGCGTCATATGCATTTAACAAATCTCACGCCGCCGCCTATGCGGTGGTTGCTTACCAAACCGCTTACTTAAAATGCTACCATACTAAAGAATTTATGGCGGCCTTACTAACCAGCGTTTTGGATTTTACGGGAAAGGTAATTGGTTATATAGGGGAGAGCGAACGTCTTAATATTCATGTATTGCCGCCCGATATAAACGAGAGTGAATCTGGCTTTACGGTACAGGGCAATAATATACGATATGGATTGCTTGCACTTAAAAATGTGGGCAGTAACCTGATTAACACAGTGGTGCGCCTGCGCAGTAAAGATGGACCATATAAATCCTTATATGATTTTTCTTCACGTGTAACGGGCACCGAAATAAATAAGCGCGCGGTAGAGAGCTTTATTAAAAGCGGAGCCTTTGACCAATTGGAAAAAAACAGGCACTCTATGATAAGCGCCGTAGAGGGTATGCTGAAAAGTGTAGAGCAAAACCGTCGCAGCAACCTAGAGGGACAGCTAAATTTGTTTGAAGCGTCCTCAGAGCCAACAGCAGGGCCGGATTATATAATGCCAAATGTAAATGAATATCCACCCGATGTTTTACTGCAACAAGAAAAGGATGTAAGTGGCTTGTACCTTTCGGGGCATCCATTGGATAAATACCGTGAGCAAGCCCAAAAGCATGCCAATTGCAGGGTGGCAGATATTTTGGAAGAGGAAGAACCAAGCGATAACCGCCAGGTAAAAATACTTTGCAGTATTTCTAAAATTAAAACCTTTACCACAAAATCAAATGATATGATGGCTTTTTTAACTGTAGAAGATTTGAGCGGCAGCATTGAAGTATTGGCGTTTCCAAAAGTATTTGCAGATCATGGTGCGGCCATACACGAAAATGCAGTGGTACTTGTAAGTGGCCGTACCAGTATAAAAGAAGAAGAAGAGCCGAAGATACTGGCAGATATGATACGCAGGGTAGAGGAACTGGATACAATGCCTGCGGTAGAAGCTGCTGGGCAAAAGAAAAATACCACCTATCAGGCCAGACAAGACACCCCGCCCAAAACTGAAAAGAAGCTGTATCTGCGAGTTCCTTCGAAAGAAAGCAAGGAGTACAAACAAGTAGAAAACTTGCTTACCATATTTGATGGGACAACTCCGGTTATTATTCGGTATGCAGATACGCAAAAGATTTTACAAAATCCTCGTTCTTTGTGGGCAAATCCGCAAGAGGCTCTTTTGTCAGAACTGCTTAATGCGTTAGGCTCGGATAATGTAGTATATAAATAAAGAATATTGTAAATTAGTCGTAATAATTCTGTGTTTTTTGTTGTTTTGCACAAGTTTTTAGTGTAGAATACTATAGGTGTCCTTTAGCACCTTAAACTCTTGGTGCTAGGGTCAATAATTTACGCCCGGACATCAGGCTATTATTTGGATGGAGGAAGATTAACTGTGAATCCAGCGATCAAAAAAATCGGTGTACTTACCAGCGGCGGAGATGCCCCGGGAATGAATGCGGCTATTCGTGCCGTAGTAAGAACAGCTTTAAGCAAAAATATGCGTGTGTTTGGCATTCGCCATGGGTACAATGGTTTGATTGCCGACGATATTTTTGAAATGAATATCCGCAGCGTTTCGGAGATTATCCACCGCGGCGGTACCATACTGTACACTGCGCGCGCTCCGGAGTTTTTAACTTTACAGGGCCAGCAAACAGCTGCTGCCAACTGCCGTGCACATGGCATTGAGGCTGTGGTTGTTATTGGCGGGGACGGCTCTTTCCGCGGATCCAGGGATCTTTCTGCACAAGAAATCCCCTGTATTGGGATACCGGGAACCATTGATAATGATATTGCCTGCACAGACTATACAATTGGTTACGACACAGCTA
>JBKEAM010000015.1:0-13544 GCA_047972265.1 Oscillospiraceae bacterium
TGGGGCAATACCCATTTTGCCACACCTACAAGGCAAATTCCCCGGTTTGCAAAGCCGGGTTTGCCTGGGCAAAGTTTAAGCATACGGTTAGAGCTAAAGCTAATTGCCGATGTTGGATTTATCGGCTTCCCCAATGTTGGTAAAAGCACTTTAATCAGCGTTATTTCGGCTGCTAAGCCTAAAATTGCAGGCTATCACTTTACAACACTGTCTCCGGTTTTAGGTGTTGTAAATGTAGGCCCAGAAGAAAGCTTTGTGGCAGCGGATATTCCGGGGTTAATCGAAGGGGCTTCTAATGGCGATGGCCTTGGACACGATTTTTTGCGCCATATAGAGCGTTGCCGCCTATTGGTACATGTTGTAGATATCTCTGGCAGCGAAGGCCGAGACCCTAAAAGTGATTTTGAAATTATCAATGCAGAGTTGGAAGCTTTTAACAGTGACCTTGCAAGCCGTCCACAGGTTGTGGTGGGCAATAAGTGCGATATTGCCACCCAAGAGCAAATAGACGACTTTGCGGCTTTTATAAAAGAAAAACAGTTGGATTTTTATCCCATAAGTGCCGCGGCGCATAAAGGGCTGGAAGAATTGCCCCGCCGACTGTATGGCCTTTTGCAAAACCTTCCGCAGCCTCTGCGCTATCAGCCGGAGTTTGTGCCGCAAGAGAAGGCAAAAGCAGAACCGCGGTCTTTTGAAGTTAATAAAGAAGACGACGGCAGCTTTACCATAGAAGCACAGTGGCTGGAACGTATACTGGCGGGCAGCGATATGGACGACTACGAAAGCCTGCAATACTTTCAGCGCCAACTAGAAAGCAGCGGTGTTTTGGATGTCTTACAACGTCAGGGTGTACAAGAGGGCGATACCGTACGCATTGGCGATTATGAGTTTGATTACGTATTTTAATTTTATTTTACTAAGGTAAAAGGGAGGCGTTGCGGTGATTACACCCGAAAAATCTGATGTGGACATACGCGAGCGTTCTCCCTTGGCCTTGGCTTTTTTAGGGGATGGCGTGCTGGAATTGCTGGTGCGCAATCGCCTTGTGGCGGTGGGGCGCCTGTCTCCCGGTGCCATGCATACACAGGCCGTTCGCATAGTATCGGCACATGGGCAAAGCGCCGCGTTGGAAACTTTGCAGCCTCATTTAACAGAAAAAGAAAATGAGATTGTTCGCAGAGGTCGCAATGCCAATAAAGCAAGTGTTTCTAAGCATGCTACAGTGCAAGAGTACCGTGCATCTACCGGCCTTGAAGCTTTGTTTGGCTGGCTGTATCTGCAAAACGAACAAGAACGCATAGAAGAACTTTTTGATTATATTTGGCAGTGGTATCTTTCTAACGAAGGGAAACCGGTAAAAAAACCATAAAGGCACGTAATGGATAAGCGTTATTAATTAGTATTGGCATTGTTTGAAAAGAGCCTGCCTTCATGGTATAATAAATTATTCATATTTAGCACACTCAAATTGGTAGGGGGATTTTGATGTCCGGCCATAGCAAATGGAATAATATAAAGCGTAAAAAAGAAAAAACAGACGCACAAAAGGCGAAAATTTTTACAAAAATTGGGCGCGAAATTGCTGTTTCGGTCAAAGAAAGCGGGGCAGACCCATCGTCTAACGCGCGCTTGCGCGACCTTATTTCTAAAGCCAAAAGCATGAACGTACCCAACGATAATATAAACAGGATTATTAAGCGTGCCGAGGGCGGCGAAAAGGACGATTACGAAACCATCGTTTACGAGGGGTACGGTCCTTCTGGGGTGGCCATTATGGCAGAAACCCTAACCGATAACCGCAACCGCACAGCTGCAAATATGCGCCATTATTTTGATAAATATGGCGGAAATATGGGCCAGTCAGGCTCTGTATCCTTTATGTTTAATCAAAAAGGCATTATTTTGTTAGAGCAAGAGCAGTTTGACGATGATAAATTGATGGAAGACTGCTTTGATGCAGGTGCCGAAGATTTTGACATTGGCGATGGTATGTGCGAAGTTACAACAGAGGCTGCCAATGTGTATGAGGTAAGCAGTGCCTTGCAGGCAAAGGGCTATACAGTGGTATCTGCCGAGGCCGCTTATCTGCCAGTAAGCACAAACGTTCTTACAGACCCCGAGGACCTTAAAAAGATGGCACAACTTTTGGACAAACTTGAAGAGGACGAGGATGTTCAGGATGTTTGGCATACATTAGAAAACGAAGAAGCGTTGGACCAGCAATAAAATTGCATTTGCTATAGGCTCTCTCAACAAGAGGAGAAGAGAGTGGAAAGGTGGCACAACAGATGCTCGAAAGAATATGCGACAACTGCCTTAGCCGTGCTCCTGCGGATTCTGCGAAGTGTCCCCACTGCGGTATACGGTTCGAAAACACCAATCCCGGCGGGGCATTGCCCAACGGTTGGGTTTTGGCGCAGCGTTACACAGTAGGGCGTTATATTGATATTGATGGCGAGGGTGTTTCTTACTCGGCCATTGATGGAGATACCCTGCAGCGTGTAATTATTAAAGAATATATGCCGGTTACCCTGTGCTCTACTAGGGATGGATATGGGGCGCTGGTTTCTAAGCCGGGCTGCGAGGTTTTGTTTAAAACCCTGCGTATGGACTTTGTGGAACTGTTTGACCAATTGATGCGTATGGGCCTTACAGAGGGGCTTGTACAGGTGCTGGATGTTTTTGAAGAAAACAACACGGCCTATGCTGTTATGGAAAAAATTGAGGGGCCAACCCTTACAGAGTACCTGACAAAGCAAGAAGCGCCGATGGATTCATCCCGCACATTGGCTACTTTACGGCCTATTTTGCTGGGGGTAGAGGCAATTCATGCCGCAGGTTTGGTGCATCGCGGTATTTGCCCCGATAATATCATTTTAGAAAGTGGTGGAACTGCGCGTTTGGGCGGTTTTGCTACCTTGGCTTTGCGCCAACAGGGCAGCGAGTTAAAGTCTAAGCTATATCCAGGATATTCTGCACCAGAGCAATATTCAGCATCCGAGTTTGAGGGTCGTTATACAGACGTATACGCTTTGGGTGCGGTATTGTTCCGTATGTTAACGGGAGAAGACCCTGTGCCGGCCAACGAACGCCGGATTGAAGATACGCAAGCTACTGCCCGCAATATCAATAAAGAAATACCCAATTTTCTCTCTACCAGTATTTTGCGCGCAACACGCCTTGCACCCAACGAGCGTTTGCAAAGCATAGGCGATTTGCGCATTGCTCTTTCGGGCGAAGGCGCGCGCGTGCCTGTTTCTAAGCAACCCAAAGAGGGTGCTGCAGAAGAAGAACGCGGTTTGTTTGGGCTTACCAAACAGCAGTTATTGGTAGGTGGTATTGCGCTGGGTGCAGTGGTACTTATTTTGGTTATCGTTTTGCTTATTTCTATCTTTAGTGGTGGAAATCGAAACCCTGCATCTTCCTCATCTTTAAGTACTACTTCAATGTCCGAAACAGATAAGATACTGATACCCGATTTTACCAATCAGGTGGCCGATGATATTGTTGCCAACTCTAAATACACAGATGTATTTAAGTTTGAACAATTTGAACTGGAGTATGACGATGAGGTAGAGGAAGGCAAGGTTATAACCCAAACACCTGCCCCCAATGCAGAGTGGGATGGCGAAACCAAAATCACTTTGGTGGTAAGCCAGGGAAAAGAACCGGTTGAATTAACCGACCTTACCGGCCTGCTAAAAGCCGAAGCAGAAATTGAAATGCAAAAGATGGGCTATAGCCAAGAGTATTACTCTTTTGCGGCACAAACAAACGACGGAAACTATGCCGAGGGTGAGGTTATAAAAACCGATCCTCCTGCAAAAACAAAGGTGCAGCCCAACAAAGATAAGATTGTTATCTACATTGCTTCGGGTGTGTCTACTGTTTCTATGCCAGACGTAACCAACCGCAGCGCCTCCGATGCAATATCTGTTCTGCGCGAGCGTGGTTTTAATGAGTCAAATATCAAAACCGAAACCGTTGCAAACAATGGTAAATATGCAGCCGGTGTTGTAATATCTACTTCGCCTCGTCCTGGCGAGAGCGTGGCACCGAGTTCTCAGCCTGTTACCATTCAGGTTACCGACCGCTATATTATGACTGATTCTATCCGCAGCGAGTTTAACAGCTTTGTTTCCAGCGGCAATATCTCTGGGCTAAAGCAATATTTAGATGAAAGAAAGTTGTATTTCACCTACAATGCTACCCCTGTAGAAGTGCCAAACGATGGCTCTCATACGGCCGGTGCTTTGGCAGCTATTGATGGCCTGCCTGCAAATAACAATGCCGAGATTGTACCTGGCACGCAGTTAACCATTAAGGTGTACGCTGCACCAGAATAAAACAATAAAAAAAGAGAGGACAGTGCAAACTGTCCTCTCTTTTTTATTTATCTAATCTATAAACCATAGATTGGCCATTTTATTTAGCTAGGCAGAGCTGCCTCATAATGCATTTATAAATACCCCCCACCCATTGTTTACAGGGTGGGGGTATTGGTGCAACTTTTAGATGGTATTCCAGCCGCCATCTACATTTAAAAGCTGGCCGGTGGTGTATGATGAAGCATCCGAAGCAAAATAAATAAGCGCTCCGTTCAACTCACCCTCGTTGCCCATACGGCCCATGGGGCAACGGAAAGATAAGAATTGTAAAAACTCAGCCGATTCGGTAGCGGCCTCGGTCATTTCTGACAAGAAGTATGCAGGGCCAATGGCATTTACGGTAATGTTGTATTTGGCCCACTCTGCTGCCAAAGATTTGGTAAGCATCTGCACCCCGCCTTTAGAGGAACAATATGCAGAGATGGTTTCTACTGCAGAGTTGATAACGGTGTTGCTGTGCAAAGAACCAATGTTGATAATCTTTCCGTATTTTTGCTCAATCATAACCTTACCCACCTCACGTGCAACGATGTATACACCGGTAAGGTTTGCATCCAATACGCGCCGCCATTCTGCGGTGCTTTGTTCCTCGGCTTTTATGGCATTTGCAACGCCCGCATTGTTTACCAAAATATCAATGCGCCCAAAATGTTGTTTTGCGGTATTTACGGCAGAAATAACTGAATTTTCATCCGTTACGTCACACTGTATGGCAAGTGCCTGGCCGCCAGCTGTGTTAATCTCTGCAGCAAGGTCATCCAGCCGCTCTTTGCGGCGGGCACAAATTGCAACATAAGCGCCATTTTCTGCCAATGCACGCGCAAATTGCGCGCCTAGTCCAGACGAAGCCCGGTAATAAACGCTACTTTTCCTGCAACACTAAAAAGGTTCGACATATTTGCCTCCTAAAAATATAAAATATTTTGATATAAATTTATCAGAGAAAAATTATCTTGCTAAACAGGCAAAATGTCAAATAGACCCCAAATTAAAAATAAACATAAAAACGCTAAAATATTATATATTCAAACTAGAATATAGCAGGTATTATAAAATTATATGGGCAAGAGTGAAAAACGAAAAACCGTTGTTTATGTCATAAAAAACCGCTTTAAATAATGTTTTATGACTATATCGCAATGGATAATGCAGTAGTGCTATAAAACCCCATTTGCTGGGCATAAATGCCAGTATAAAATTGATTATTTTTACTGAAAATCGTATACTAAATAATAGGTCTGCAAGTTTTAAAAACAAGAGAGCGGGTGAATGCATGTACAATATTTTATTTGGGGGCGCCGCAGGTGACGGCATAGAAACAACAGCGTCTGTGTTTGAGCGAATGCTAAAACGTAGTGGCTGTTATGTTTTTTCTATCCGAGATTTTATGTCCAGGGTAAGAGGTGGGCATAACTTTGCTCTGCTTCGTTTTGCCAACAAGCCTTTGTTTGCACACAAAGATGAGCTGGACGGCTTGGTTGCCTTTAATCTTGAATCGTACGAGTTGCATAAGGATAAACTAAAAGATAATGGTTTTGTATTGCACGATATTTCGATAGAAATAAACGATCCTCGTGCATATGCCATTGATATTGCCGCTATGGCAAAAGAGGCCGGCAACCCGCGCACAGCGGGCAGTGTAATGGCCGGTATTTTAATGAAGGTGTTTTCTTTACCGGCCGATGTGGCGGCCGATGTATTTGCTACCAGCCTAAAGCCAGCGCTTGTAGAGGTAAACCAAAAAGCGTTTGAACTTGGTTATGGTGTAGTAGAATCTAAATTTTCGATTGAAACAGGGGATACCAAAGGCGATATTTTGCTCACAGGTGCTCAGGCAATGTCTATGGGTGCTCTGGCAGGAGGGGTAAAATTTTATTCGGCTTATCCAATGTCTCCCTCCACAACTATCCTTACTTTTTTACAGCAGTACGAGGATAAGTTTGAACTGGCTGTGGAACAAGCCGAAGACGAAATTGCGGCGCTTAATATGGCACTTGGCGCAGCTTATGCAGGGGCCAAAGCTATGGTTGGCACCTCCGGCGGCGGTCTTTGCCTAATGGTAGAAGCCTTGGGCTTTGCAGGCATCGCCGAAATCCCGGTGGTAGTTGCAGATGTACAGCGTCCCGGCTCTGCAACCGGCCTACCTACCCGTACAGAGCAAAGCGATCTTCGCTTTGTAATTTCGGCTGCGCAGGGTGAGTTCCCCCGGATGGTAATTGCGGTTAAAAACCATGAAGATGCATTTTATCAAACCGCACGTGCGTTTGACATTGCCGAAAAATATCAGATACCGGTTATTTTGTTAAGTGACCAGTATCTTGCGGATGGTGCTGCAACCATACCTGCGTTAAATACTGCTAAAGCCGTTGCACAGGTAGCGCCTTTAGCCGCAATGGCACAGCCGCTGCCTGCAAACGAGCAGGGGATTGGCAAACGTTACCAGCTCACACAAAATGGAATTTCTCCACTTGTAATACCCGGAAAATCCGAGTTTGCGGTGTGCGTGGACAGCAACGAACATGACGAATACGGAAAAATTACAGAATCTGCCGATGTGCGTAATGCCATGACAGAAAAACGCATGAAAAAGTTTGAGCTTTTACAGCAGGAACTGCAAGAGCCAGAGCTGGTTGGCGGCGAAGATTTTGAAACCTTGCTTGTTGGTTTTGGCTCTACACATGGCGCAATTGCAGAGGCTGTAGAAGACTTAAAGGGGGAAGGTCACTCGGTATCGGCCCTTACCTTTAATGATGTTTGGCCGCTTCCCACAAAAAACATTCAAAAATATGCCGCCAAGGCAAAGCGAATTATCAACGTAGAGCAAAATGCCACTGGCCAACTTGCCTCGCTGATAAGAGAGGTTGCATTAATTGACTGCACAGCAAGTGTGCTAAAGTATGATGGACGTCAGCTTTCGGTAGATGAAATTGTCGATCGGGTTAAAGCGCAAATTGCTTCCAGTAAGGAGGTGCTGTAATGAGTAAGTTTACTTTTGAAAAAGCATTGGATACTGCGTGGTGCCCCGGCTGCGGAGACCATATGATATTATCTACGTTGGTACAGGTGTTAAACGATATGCAGTTGGACCCCCTCCAAACAGTATTGGTGGGTGGTATTGGGCAAGCTGCCAAAACCAACCAATATGTAAATGCAAACGGATTTAGCGGCCTGCATGGGCGCTCTCTGCCGGCAGCTGTGGGCATTAAAATGGCCAACGAGAAACTTACCGTAATTGTAAATACCGGTGACGGTGACTCTTATGGGGAGGGTGGCAACCACTTTTTACATAATATACGCCGCAACGTAGATATTACCCATTTTGTGCACGATAACCAAATTTACGGCCTTACCAAAGGGCAAACTTCTCCTACTTCTAACGCCTGCGTGCCCGAAACAATGGGAACTGCCTGCAACATGAACCAGCCCCTTAACCCAATGCTGCTTGCTATAGCGGCTGGTGCCACCTTTGTTGCCCGTTCTTTTAGCGGCAAACCACAGCATCTTGCAAAAATAATGCAGGCAGCAATTGAACATAAAGGGTATTCTTTGGTGGATATTTTGCAGCCTTGCGTAAGCTTTAATAAGGTAAATACCTTTGCATATTACAACAGCAGAGTGTACGAACTGGAGGATGGGTACGACCCCACCAATAAGCTGGCAGCTATAGAGCGCAGCATGGAGTTTGATGACAGAATACCGATTGGCATTCTGTATCAAAATAAAGGCATCCCCGATTATCAGTCCATACGTCCGGATTTGTATAACGGTATGGCAGTGGGGGACAAAAAAACAGATTCAACCCAAATTGATGCGTTAATAAACGGATTTGCGTAATATTTTTAAAAGAGTCTCTGCCTTTTTATAAAGGGCAGGGGCTTTTTTTTTATTTGTTTTATAAGAGGGAAATATTGAAACAAACAAAAATCATCTTATTTACAAGGTTTTTTAAATAACAATCTGCTTGCATTTATAAATATGGTATGGTATACTGCCGAAGTGAAATAAATAGTTAGGCTAACTAAGTAAAACTGAACTAAAATGTAAAAAAATATCGATAATAAATCAAAAAATAAATTGTGAAAAACAATTATAATTTTTATGTAACTATTTAATAGCTGCCAAAAACACGGTAAATGTGCCTTTGACGCTTAGAAACAGGAGATTACAAAGCAATGATTTTGGAAAAATATGCAGCTGCACAATTTAAGGATTATAACGACTTTGTTCAAAATTATCATATTAAAGTGCCGGCAAATTTTAACTTTGCGTTTGACTGTGTAGACGAGTTGGCAGCACTATACCCAGATAAAACAGCGCTGGTTTGGTGCAACGATAAAGGCATCCAAAAGGAATATAGCTTTTCGCAAATGGCGGCTCTTGTGGATGCCGCTGCACGTTACCTTTCATCGCTTGGCATTAAAAAAGGCGATAAAGTAATGCTGATGCTAAAGCGCCGCGCGCAGTTTTGGTTTGTATTGTTGGGGCTTATTAAGCTAGGGGCGGTAGCCATACCGGCAACCCATCTGCTTACCAAAAAAGATATTATATACCGCAATAATGCGGCCTCTACCAAGGCAATTATTACAGTAGAGGACGAAGCGATTGTGCAAGCGGCCGAAAGTGCAATGGAAGAATCGCCCACGGTTACCACTCTTATAAAATTGGGCGAAGCAAGGCCGGGTTGGCATTGTTTAGATGAGGGCATTGCTGCCCATATGCAGGGAGAAGCTTTACAACGTTGTACCCAAAATACCGATATGATGCTGCTTTACTTTACTTCGGGAACCACCGGAATGCCAAAAATGGTGGCGCATAACTTTGTGTATCCGCTGGGGCATATTTCTACCGCACGGTATTGGCACAACCTTGGGCCGGGCAGCCTGCATCTTACAGTTGCCGATACTGGCTGGGCAAAAGCGGCTTGGGGTAAAATTTTTGGCCAATGGATGTGTGAAGCAGCTGTTTTTGTTTACGACCATGATGTGTTTAACGCGGCAGACCTGCTTTCGGTAGTAAGCAAACACAAGGTTACCTCCTTTTGTGCTCCGCCAACCGTTTTTAGATTTATGATTAAAGAAAACCTTGCGGCTTATGATTTAAGTGCTCTGCAATATGTTACCACCGCTGGTGAGCCTCTGAATGCAGAAGTATTTTATCAGTTTAAGCAAAAAACGGGCTTGGTGATTCGTGAATGTTACGGACAAACCGAGATGACTCCCATTATTATCACCTCACCCTATTCTCAGCCCTGCCCCGGTTCTATGGGGTTGCCCAGCCCCGCGTACGATGTGGTGTTGTTAAATGAAGAAGAAAAAGAGGTTGGCGTAGGGGAAGAGGGCGAGATTTGCGTAAAAACACAGCTAGCTGCCCAGCCCGGTGTATTTATGGGTTATTACCGGGACGAAAACCTTACCAAAAGTATGTGGAAACACGGTATTTATCATACCGGAGATAAGGCATACAAAGATGACGGCGGATATTACTGGTACATTGGCCGGGTAGATGATGTGATTAAATCTTCGGGCTACCGCATTGGCCCGTTTGAAGTAGAAAGTGCCCTTATAGAACATCCCGCGGTATTAGAATGCGCTGTAACTGCAGCGCCAGACGAAGTAAGAGGGCAGGCGGTAAAAGCCAGCATTGTACTTGCAAAAGGGTATCAGCCTACCGATGAGCTGAAAAAAGAACTGCAAAATCACGTAAAAAAAACAACCGCTCCTTATAAATATCCGCGCATTGTAGAATTTGTGCAAGATTTACCCAAAACAATCTCCGGCAAAATTCAACGCAGAATCATACGGGAAAAATCTCATCAGGAGCAAAAATACCGGTAGCCGTAGGCAGCAGGGTGGATGTTAATTGACAGTTTTTTCATTTCACCGTTATAATTAGTTCGGCTAACTAACTAAACTAAAACGGTTGAAAGAGTGATTTTATGAATGATTTAGAAAACAACCTCAATAACCTGCTGGTAAAGGTATACCGTTCTCTCGAAAAGCTGGAGTCTGGCATGTTGCGTGCCAGTAAAAACATTAATCTTAGCATTAACGAGATACATATGTTGGAGGCCATCGAAATGTCCTCGCAAGAGGGCAGTGCAAGCATCAGCGATATTTCGGCCTATTTAGATATCAGCCTGCCGTCGGTAACGCTGGCAGTAAACAAGCTGGTTTCTAAGGGGTATGTGACCAAAGAGAGATGCGGAGAAGATGGCCGCGTTGTACGCGTTGTGCTTACAAGAGAGGGGCATAGAGCCGAACATGCCCACAGATACTTTCATCGGTCTATGGTTCGTTCTGTTACAAAAGAGCTTACCGAAACCGAGCGCAACGCTTTGCTTAAAGGCGTACAAAAGTTAGATGATTTTTTAGATAGAAATATTCAGAAATATAAGGTGATGCGATGAGCTTGTCAATTTTGGGAACAGGAAGTGCCCTGCCAAACCTCGTAAAAACAAATGCGGATCTTACAACATTTTTAGATACCAGCGACGAATGGATTCGTACCCGTACAGGCATAGGGCAAAGGCATATCCTGCAAGACGAAAGCCTTACCGATATTACGGCATTGGCAGCGCAGCACGCGTTAGAAAACAGCAAAACCAAAATAGAAGAGATAGATTATATCATCTGTCCCTCTTTTACAGGAGATTATTTGACCCCAAGTTTGTCTTGTTTATTGCAGCAGCGGCTGGGTGCTACATGTCCTGCGGTAGATGTTAATGCTGCCTGTACAGGTTTTATGTATGGTATGGATTTGGCGGGCGGGCTTTTGGCAGCCGGGCGCGCCAAACGTATACTGATGGTGGCGGCCGAAGCACTAAGCCGTATTACCAACTGGGAAGACCGCTCTACGGCTGTTTTGTTTGGAGATGGTGCAGGTGCGGTTGTGCTGGCTCCGGGCGATGACTTACTTTATTTGCACTTAACCTCTCAGGGGGACGACCGCTTTTTGTACGCCCCTTTTGTAAGCGGCAATTTTCCCGAAGGTCCTAAAGAAAGCAGAGCGCCCTATATTTCTATGAACGGCGGCGAAGTTTACAAGTTTGCGGTAAATGCTATTTTTACAGGGCTGCAAAAAGCATTGGACGAAACCGGGCTAAAAACCGAGGATGTTAAGCATGTACTTTTGCATCAGGCAAACCTGCGCATTATAGAAGCTGCGCAAAAAAAACTGGGCATCCCGTCCGAGCGTTATGCTATCAATATTCAAAATGTAGGCAACCTTTCGGCCGCCAGCATCCCGGTGTTAATGGACGAGTACAACCGTAAGGGAGCCTTTGCCGATGGAGATTTAATGGTTTTAAGCGCATTTGGAGGCGGCTTCACAACAGGTACAGCCATCCTGCGCTGGAATAAAAAATAATAAATATTTAAGGAGAACACAACATGACTACTTTAGAGCAAATTGAAAAAATTATTGGTGAGTACAAAGATTTAGAGCCCGGTACTTTAAAAGCAGAAACAACATTTGAAGAACTGGAACTGGATAGCCTTGATTTGGTAGATATGGCTATGGCGTGCGAAGACACCTTTGGCACAACCGTAGAAGTAACCGAAGACCTTAAAAGCATTGGCGATTTAATTGCTTTGGTAGAAAAGAAATAAATATGCCTTAAGAGGGCTTTTGGGTGCGTAAACCAACCATAAAAAGAGGGATAAGCCGTGATTCAAACACCATTGTGCAGCTTGCTGCAAATTCAATATCCGGTAATTCAGGGCGGTATGGCCTGGATTGCAGACGCAGACCTTGCCTCGGCAGTTAGCAATGCAGGCGGCCTTGGCATTATTGCCGCCATGAATGCAGACGCAGACTGGCTGCGTGCAGAAATAAGAAAAGCAAAAACGCAGACGGATAAGCCCTTTGGCGTAAATGTGATGCTAATGAGCCCGTTTGCAGAAGAAGTTGCCAATGTTATTGTGCAAGAGGGCGTTAAGGTGGTTACCACCGGCGCGGGCAATCCCGGCAAATTTATGCAAATGTGGAAAGATGCCGGCATTGCTGTAATGCCGGTAGTGGCAAGCGTTGCCCACGCCCGTATGGTAGAAAGAAGCGGTGCGTCGGCTGTTATTGCCGAAGGTTGCGAAAGTGGGGGCCATATTGGAGAAAGCACAACCATGGCCTTGGTACCACAGGTAACAGCGGCTGTTTCTATTCCGGTGGTTGCCGCAGGCGGTATTGGCAATGGGCGCGGCATGGCAGCGGCATTTATGCTGGGCGCATGCGGTGTGCAAATGGGTACCCGCTTTTTGGTTGCCAACGAGTGTAATGTGCACCAAAACTATAAAAACAAAGTACTAAAAGCGCGCGATATAGATACAATTGCCACAGGCAAACGTTTGGGGCACCCCTTGCGCAGCATCAAAAGTCCCTTTAGCCGAGAGTACTTTAAAAAAGAGTATGACAGTTCTATTTCGGATGAAGATTTAGAAGCTTTGGGCGGCGGTGCATTGTATCGCGCAGCCATTGAAGGTGACGAAAAAACAGGCTGTTTTTTGGCGGGGCAAATATCGGGTATGGTAACAGCTGAGCAAAGCGCCAAAGAGATTGTACAGCAGGTTTGTGCCGAAGCAGAAGAGTGCCTTAAGGAGGCATGCAAGTGGGTAAAATAGCCTTTTTATTTGCTGGGCAGGGCGCCCAATACCCCGGTATGGGCAAAAGCCTGTACCAAACAAGCAGTGCAGCCGCAAAAGTATTTGATGAAAACGAACAAACACATCCAGGTATTATCAAAGATTGTTTTGAGGCCGACGCACAACGTTTGGCGCAAACCGATGTAACACAACCCTGTTTGTATACGGTAGATTTAGCCGCTGCCGCCGCTTTGGTGCAGGCAGGCATACAGCCGCAAGGTGTGACCGGGTTTTCTTTGGGAGAAATGGCTGCATTAACCTTTGCTAGGGTCTTTTCTGCAAGCGAGGGAATCTCTCTTGTATCTAAAAGAGGCGTTTTTATGCAGCAGGCGGCACAGCAAAATTCGGGTACTATGGCCGCAGTGCTAAAGTTAGAAAACGAAAAAATAGAAGAAATTTGCAAACAGTTTAAAAATGTTTACCCTGCAAACTACAACTGCAATGGGCAGCTTGTGGTATCTGGCAGCAGCGAAGAAATGCCGCAGTTTTGCGAGGCAGTAAAGCAGGCGGGGGGCATGGCGCG
>JBKEAM010000016.1:0-26211 GCA_047972265.1 Oscillospiraceae bacterium
GTTTTAATAAAATGCATATAAGTTAATTTATAAACTGTTTATCAACAAATATAAAACAAACATGCCCCGATGGTGGGGGATAAAAATAATTTTAAAACAGATGTATGCCAAAGTGAGGCAAATAGTATGAAGCTTAAAAACAGCGTACACATTTATGCAATAACCACAATTATATTTTGGTCTTTGGCGTATGTGCTAACCAAACTTGCATTGCAATATTTTACGCCCTTTTCTTTGGGCTTTTTAAGGTATTTGATTGCATCTGTTACCTTACTTGTAATTGCACTTATAACCAAAATGGCACCGCCTAATAAAAAAGATTTGCCGTGGTTTGCCTTGGCGGGCGCGCTGGGCTTTTTTTTGTATATGGTTGCCTTTAACCAGGGGCAGCAAATGGTTACGGCTTCTACAGCCAGTATTGTAATTGCCACGGTACCTGTTATTACGGCGCTTATTGCACGGGTTGTTTACAAAGAGAAATTAAGTATATTTCAGTGGGCGGCCGTTGTAATCGAGTTTGCAGGGGTAGCTGTTTTTACCATAATGGCAGGGGAATTTTCGGTTAACACGGGGCTGGTTTGGCTGTTTGTTGCAGCTTTGGCACTAAGCCTATACAATGTGCTGCAACGCAAATTAACAAAAAAATATACAGCGGTGCAAACTTCGGCCTTTAGCATTTTTTTTGGTACAGTTTTGCTGGCTATATTTTTGCCTTCATCGATAAGTGCAGCGGCAAAGGCTCCGGGTATACAATGGTTTTACCTTATTGTATTGGGTGTATTTTCTAGCGCACTGGCTTATGTTGCATGGGCCAAAGCATTTTCTAACGCAAAGCAAACCTCACAGGTTAGCAACTATATGTTTATTACCCCGTTTTTAACAAGTGTATTGGGTTTTGTAATTGCAAAAGAAATCCCCGAGAGTTCTACCTTGTTGGGTGGAGGGATTATTTTGCTGGGCGTATTTATCTTTAATTTTGGAGAAAAGCTGTACCTGTATTTGCATAAAAGAGATGATGTATCTATTAAGTGATAATTAAATAAAATTGATACAGTAAGCGATTTTTGCCAGCACATATTGTTGGAGTATCTTTTGGTTTGGCAGACTGTAAGGGCGAGATAATTTGCGGACGGCATAAGTAATAAAACATCTTTCAGGGCTGATAGTTAAAACAGACTCTATACAAAATAAGCAGGGTTATTGATGCCTGATAAAGATGAGAAACTTCGCAAATTAAACAAAAATATGATATACTTTTTACGCGAAAGAAAAGGTGGTGCCAAGGCTTAAAAAGCAAAGCCAAAAGCATCGTGCCAAAGGTGAATATTATAAAAGGCGAAAGGGCGGAATGTTTGTGAAGTTTTTAAATTTTGGGTCCCTTAATATCGATTATGTGTATGCGGTAGACCATATTGTACAGCCCGGAGAAACAATCTCGTCTACAGGGCTTAAGCTGCATTCCGGTGGTAAGGGGCTTAATCAATCGGTTGCTCTGGCCCGTGCAGGGGCAGATGTGTATCATGCAGGTATGGTAGGCCCCGATGGCGATATGTTGCTTGCTGTTTGCAAAGAAAACGGTGTGAACATACAGCATGTTAAAACTGTAGAAGAACGCAGCGGCAATGCCATTATTCAGGTAAGTTCTGCGGGGCAAAACAGCATTGTTCTGTTTTCTGGTGCCAACCGTAAAAATACCAAAGAAAACGTAGACGAAGTTTTGTCTCATTTTGATGCGGGCGATATTTTGCTTTTACAAAACGAGATAAACCTTTTGGATTATATTATGGAAAAAGCCGCCGAAAAAGGAATGGTTATTGCGCTTAACCCATCTCCCTTTGATAGCATTTTACACGGTTGCCCACTGGACAAGGTAGCGATATTTATTATGAACGAAGTGGAAGGCAACCAAATTACCGGCGAAACCGAAGCAGAAAAAATACTGGCAAAAATGAAAGAAATGTACCCCAAAGCCACCGTGGTACTTACCCTTGGCAAAGACGGTGCGGCATACCAGGGAGCAGACAGCCAGTGCAGACATGGTATTTACAAGGTGCCTGTAGTGGATACAACCGCGGCAGGCGATACCTTTACTGGGTATTTTCTAGCAGTGCTTACCGAGGGAAAAACACCCGCAAGGGCGCTTGAAATTGCCTCAGTGGCCTCCTCCATTGCTGTATCGCGCGAGGGTGCAACCTCCTCTATCCCCAAAAGGGAAGAAGTAGAAGGAAAAGCAATAGAATGGGCTTAAAAGTAGTAATTTAGTAAAAAATAAAAAGCAGGCAGAAAGATAAAAATCTTTCTGCCTGCTTTTTTGCATAAACACATTTTTTATAATACTCAATATGAAAAAATATTCATGAAAAAGGCGGGCAAAAACGAGGAGAAAATACCTGGATTTTGAATAGATTTATAAATCGAAAAATATCCTTTATAGTATTGTATACAAATATAAAGCTGTTTTTTTGTGTTTTAGCACAAAAAAGTAATGACTTATCGATATCGTTAAAAAAGAAATAAATATCGATAATAAGATTAAAAATACTGGTAATTTTAGATTTTCAGTTACGATTTTACAAAAAATCAATAAAAAAACTAAAAATTTTTTAGCTTGAAAATTATTTTTTTTCTAAGTAAACTTACACTATTGATGCAGCCCCAATAGCAAGCTTTTAAAATTGTATATAAGAGGGGACAAAAAGTTAAAAGGGCGGCAAAAAATACTGAGGAAGAAACCAGGGAAAGAAGGGCTATTTTATTGTGGAAAAGCAGGTAAAAAAGTCTAGTGCAGAGTTGTTTAAACTAAACGGAAAACCAAGCTGGGGGGCAGCCATACCGCAGGCGTTGCAGCATGTGTTGGCAATGCTTGTAGGCAACATTACACCGCCTATTTTGGTGGCCGAGCTGTTGCACCTGCCCGAAAGCGACAAGATATTGCTTATTCAGGCGGCCATGATTATTGGCGGTATTACTACACTTATTCAGTTGTTTCCCATCTTTGGCTTTGGCATGGGCCTGCCCAACGTAATGGGTGTTGCGTTTGCCTATATGCCAATTTTAACGGCCATTGGTATCTCTTATGGCATTAAAGCTATTTTTGGTGCACAGTTGGTAGCTGCCTTTGCTTCCATATTTTTGGGGATGCTTATGGGCAAGATACGAAAGTTCTTTCCGCCCATTGTAAGTGGCACGGTTGTATTAAGCATTGGCCTTTCATTATATTCTACCGCCATTAATTACATGGGCGGCGGCAGTGTAGAGGATTTTGGCAATCCCAAATATCTTGTTATTGCCGGTGTTGTACTGGCCATTACTTTGGCATGCAGCCTTTTTGGTAAAGGATACATCAAAGTTTCGGGCATGTTAATAGGCATTGGTGCAGGATACATTATCTCGCTTATTTGGGGCGGTATGATTGATTTTGAGGGCGTACGCACAGCCAGCTGGGTTGCATTTCCCCGTGTGTTTAAATGGGGGATAGAGTTTCATCCTGCCGCAATTGTATCTATGATATTAATGTACATTGTACAGGCAGTACAAACAATAGGCGATGTTTCTTCTACCGCTATTGGCGGGTTTAACCGTGAAGCAACCGACAAAGAAATTGGCGGCGCCATTAAAGGCCAGGGTATTTGCGGTATGCTGGGCGCCTGTATTGGCGGCCTGCCCACAGACCCCTACAGCCAAAACGTAGGCCTAATTGTAACAACCAAGGTTGTTGCAAAGCGTGTGTTTGTATTGGTGGGCGGTGTTATGGTTGCGGCAGGCTTTTTGCCCAAATTTGCCGCGGTAATGACAACCATCCCATACCCGGTTTTGGGCGGCGCAACAGTTACTGTGTTTGCGGCAATCACCATGTCTGGTATTCAGCTTATTTCTCAGCAGCCGCTTAACTACCGCAATAAAATGATTGTTGGTATTGCGCTGGCTTTGGGTGTTGGTATCAGTTCGGTACCGGCTGTACTTAGCGGCTTTCCCGAGGTAGTACAAAACATCTTTGGCAAATCTCCAATTGTTTTGTCTTTCTTGGTTGCATTTATTTTAAATATCATTGTGCCCAAAGACGACAGCAAAGAAGAAGACTAATCCCCCTCTTTATATGCAAATCAACCCCGGCAGCTTATCGCTGTCGGGGTTTTTATATGGGCTATGTTTGAGCACTTAATCCTTATATAAAGAAAAATAAAAATTTGGGCCTCACAAACATCGATTTATCTACCGATTTTTTAAATCGATTGCCTTTGTACAAAAAGAAAAGGGGCTTAGCTATAAAGAAGCAATTTTAAATGCTAAAGAAGTACGTATTAACGATTGTAAGGCCATTTGTGTCTGCATAAAACAAGTCCTTGCTCACGGTTTGTTCACAAAAAAAGGGTATGATGATATAATTAAAAAAGCTATGTACAAACGGATTTAGACCAGAGATGAGGGGTTCTTATCAACCAAAAAGACAAACAAGGCGGTAAAAATATACCGCCTCAACATACTGTTAAGCACAACGGGCGCATACAAAGGCGCGCAAAGGGCGAGCAGCAAATATTACCCCCGGCCGAGGATATGGAGATATTCTCTAAGTTTCAGAGCGGGCAAAAAACACCACCATCTCAAGGGCATATGGAGATTTTTTCTGCACTGGAAGAACCGCAAAAAGCGCCCCCACAAAGGCCAGCTAAACCGCTTCAAAAGCGCATGGAAGTATTCTCTTTATTAAACGAAGATGCCAACCGTGCAGAAGAGCCCTATAAAAGGGAGAACAGGCAAAGGCAGGAACAGCCTCGCCAGCCGGTACAAAAAAACAAACTCTCTAAAAAACAGCGCATGCTGTATCAGCAGCAAAACGAATTGCCACAGCCGGATGAGGGCGGTGTGGCGGTAAAACCGCCTAAAAAGGCAAAAAAAATAGTACTGCGTGTTTTGGGCTTGGGTACAATTGCGTTGCTGATTTTAATAGGCGCCATTGCAATTATGCTGCTGTACACCACCCGCAACGATGATTTGTGGCTGGAGTTGGATCAGATACCCTATAGAAACGAAACCATACTGTATTATACAGACCCCTTAACGGGAGAAGTGGGTGAGTATACCCGCTTAAGTAGCACGCAAAATAAAGAATATGTGGATGGCAGCCAGATGCCACAAAATTTAAAGCATGCGTTTGTTGCCATAGAAGACAAGGACTTTTATGAGCACAACGGGGTAAGCCTAAAACGTACGGCATTTGCCATTTTAAACGAGGCCAAACGCATTGTGACGGGCAGCTATATCGGGGGAGACTCTGGCCTTAAACAGGGGGCCTCTACCATTAATCAGCAGCTGATAAAAAACCTTACACGAGATGACGAAAACTCTAATATGGCGGGATATATGCGTAAAATACGCGAAATATACCGTGCTTATAAAATGGATGTAACCTACGATAAAGATACTATTTTAGAAGCCTACCTAAACACCATCAGCTTTACCAGCAATACGGCTGGCGTACAGGCCGAAGCAAAAAAACTGTTTAATAAAACGGTAGACCAGCTTACATTAGAAGAATGTGCCAGCCTTGCCGCCATTACACGTAACCCCTCGCGCTATAACCCTGTTAAAAATCCCGAAGTACATTTAGAGCGGCGCAACTATGTGCTGTACGAAATGTTTACACAAGGGTATATTACCGAGGCCGAGTATAACACGGCCGTAGCAGCGCCGCTTGCCCTAAACTATCAGGGGGAAGATAAGCGCGAAGAGGTGGTAACCAGCTATTTTACAGATGTTGTAATAGAATCGGTGGTTAAAGAACTGCAAGACCAGCGTGGCTTAACCCGAAAAGAAGCTGTAAACCTTTTGTATAACGGTGGCCTGCGTGTTTATACCACCGTGGTGCCAGATTTACAAGCCAGTATGGAACGCACGATGGAAAGCGGCAATATTTTTCCGCAAACCGGGCAAACCACCACCAAATACGTTACAGATGAAAACGGGCAAACCACAATGCAAACCGTTACGGTATACCCGCAGGCGGCCATGGTAAGCATGGATTATAACGGCGGCATTTGCGCGGTTGTAGGTGGGCTGGGAGAAAAGACCGTAAGCCTTGGGCTTAACCGTGCCACATCGGTGCCGCGGCAGGTGGGCAGCTCTATGAAGCCCATAGGCCCCTATGCGCTTGCGCTGGAAAAAAACCGAATAACATGGTCTTCTGCCTATATGGACTCTCCCTCGATAGAATTAAAAGACGAGACAACAGGGGAGGTACAGCTTTGGCCGTCTAATGCCAGCCGGACCTATAGCAATAAAGAAATGCTGGTAGATACTGCAGTGGCCAAAAGTATTAATACTGTGGCGGTGCGGGTGGCGCAGGAGGTAGGCACAGAGGCGCTTTACCGCTTTGTAAAGCACGACCTTGGCATAGACACCATTGTGCGTGCAGATAAAGACTATAGCCCCTTAGCGCTTGGCAGCAGCACCTATGGCATTACCCCGCTGGATATGGCAAAGGCCTATGCCATGTTTGGCAATGGCGGCAAGGTAACAGACCCATATTGCTTTACCAAAATTACCAGTGGAACAGGGCAGGTATATGTTACCGTAAAAGCCAAAACCCGGCAGGCCATTAGCAGCGATACCTCGTATGTGATGAACAGGCTGCTGCGGGATGTAATGGTTAGCGGCACAGCGTCCGGTATGTCTGTACCCGGGAATATGGACAGTGTTGGAAAGACAGGTTCCAGCGACGATTACAGAGACAGATGGTTTGTAGGCCTTACGCCGTATTATGTTACAGCTACGTGGTATGGCTATGATGAAAACCTGCCCCTGCCCGTAACCAAAGGCTACAACGCCGCCACTACAGCTTGGCGCAACGTTATGCAAAGGGCCCAAGCAAATTTACCCTATCGGGAGTTTGCAACGGATGAAAGTGTGGTAAAGCTAAAATATTGTACGGTAAGCGGCAGCCAGGCCGGTGCAAATTGCCCATCGGCAACAGGTTACTACCGCAACGGGCATCTTCCGCAAAAAACCTGCCCTGTGCATGGTTAAAACAATATAAAATAAAAGCGTCTGCATTGCAGGCGCTTTTTGCTTGTGTAATTTTATGTAAACAGTAAGTCCTAGGCCTCTTTTGGCAGTGCGGAAGAAAAAGAACAATTGCCCTGACTGTCACCACACAATGTTGCAAGCATTTGGTCTATGCTAATACGGTAAACCATCTCGGGGTGCTGCAAAGCAAGCAGGGCCACACGCATATCTGTATAGTGAAAAGGGCATCCAATAAGCGTGTTTTCCAGCAGGGCAATATCAATGGCACAAAAAAAGTCTCCGCATATTTTGCAGGCGGTAATTTTCCCTTTTTCCAGCTTTAAATGAAAATCAATCCGGCCGCCCTCAAAACGGTTTCCACGTACCAAATCCATAGAGGGGGAGCGTCCAAAGCACCAGTCCCAGCTTTTAAACTTTTCTTCTCCAATTTGGCGGGCGCGCTCAATGTCATTTGCGGTTAGGGTATATTGTGTATCTTCTGCACACAATAAAATATCCAGCATTTGTTGTTTAAAAGCAAGGGTGTCTATGTTTTGGGTTAGGTGGGGGCGTATATTGGTAATGCGCTGGCGTACCGAGGTAATGCCCTTTTGCACAATTTTTTCGTTGGATACGGTAATAGAGCGCACAAGGTTTTCAAGGTTGGTATCAAACAAAAGTGAGCCGTGATGCAGGATATAACCCTTAGAGCGGTATTGTGCATTACCGGATATTTTTTTGCCCTCAATTAAAATATCGTTGCGGCTGTTAAAGCTGGCGTTGGCTCCAAGGCTGCATAGTGCGGCGGCAATTTTTTCGGCATAGTATTTAAAATCGATGCCTGTATTTTTGCCGATGTCTTTTACAATAAAACTAAACTGCCATCCATCTAAGTCTGTATAAATTGTGCCCCCGCCGCTTACCCGGCGCACAATATCAATATTGTTTTCACGGGCAAAGGGTTCGTTTATTTCGGCGGCGGCATTTTGGTAATTGCCAATCATCAGGGTTGGCCGGGTACGCCAAAACAAAAACATTTCATCGCCAGCGGGGTTTTCCTGCATTAAATATTGCTCCAGCCCAAAGTTAAAGTAAGGGTCTGTAGAGGTATTCTCTATATAAACCATCTTAAATCCCTCCGCTGGCTTGTGCGCGGCGGCGCAGCAGCATTTCGTTATAGGCGTCTTCTGCCATGTAAGAGCTGCGCACAAGCGGGCCCGAAGCAACAAAAGAAAAGCCCATTTTTAAAGCGGCTTTTTTGTATTCGGCAAATACAGCGGGAGAAATATACTCTATAACAGGGTGGTGCTGTTTAGAGGGGGCAAGGTATTGCCCCAGTGTTAAAACGTCGCACCCCGCACCTCTTAGGTCTTGCAGTGTGCCAAGCACCTGCTCTTTTGTCTCTCCCAGTCCCAGCATCATGCCCGATTTTGTTGTAATACCGGGGGAGTATACATGCACCCGCCGTAAAAGGGTTAAGGACCTTTGGTATATTGCCTGTGGCCGCACCTCGCTGTATAAGGCGGGCACGGTTTCTACATTATGGTTTAGTATATCGGGGTAGGCGCGCAGTACGGTTGCAAGTGCGGTTTCATCGCCCTTAAAATCGGGGATCAGCACCTCTACAACCGGGATGCTGTTGCATTGTGTGCGAATGGCCCTAATTACGTTTGCAAAATGGGTGGCTCCACCGTCGGGCAGGTCGTCTCGTGTTACCGATGTAATTACCACATGGCGCAGGCCCAGTATTTTTACAGCTTGCGCTATATTGCCCGGCTCGTTTATATCAATGGGGGTAGGGCAGCCCTTGGCTACCGTGCAAAATGTACACCGCCGGGTGCAGTTTTTACCCAGTATCATAAAGGTTGCGGTTTGTTTTTTAAAGCACTCGCCACAATTTGGGCATTCGGCTTCTTCGCATACCGTATGCAAATTTAGGGTGCGCAGCAGGCGCATTACTTCCTCGTTTTGTTTGCCGGTATTGCTTTGTACTTTAAGCCATTGTGGTTTGCGGGCGGGCAGTTGGTTTTTCATTGTATGCCTCCGTCCTGTGTTTTACTTTTTAGAGGATACCATAAAAAAACAAGGCATGACAATAAAAAAGCAAACGCATTTTATCTGCTAAAAAATACAATACGGTAGCAGGTTTATTTTTGCAAAACGCTTGTAAAAAACAATATTGTTTGAGAGAATACCAATAGATAAAATACAGTGTTAGCCCCAAAGAATAATAAGCAGAATAAAGGTATTTAGTATGATTTATGGAATAGGTGTAGATTGTACCCGCATAGAACGCATAAAAAAAAGTATGCAGCGGGAGAGATTTTTAAATAAGGTATTTACGCATAAAGAAAAAGAATTGTTTGCCCAGCGCGGAGAAAAGCATGCTGCTGAGGGCGCGGCAGGCTGCTTTGCCGCAAAAGAAGCCTTTTTAAAATCTTTGGGCGTGGGGCTGGGCAGCTTCGACTTTTTGGACATTGCTGCCTTGCGTAAACAAAGCGGCGCGCCCTATTTTGAGCTATATGGCAAAGCAAAAGAATTTTGCGAGCAAAACCACCTTGCGGCCCATCTTTCCATCACGCACGATGGCGGCATGGCCATTGCCATGGTGGTAATGGAAAAAGACGGCTGATTATTGGCTGCATAATTAAAAGCACACTAAAAAAGCGCCGGGCGTTTGCCGGGCGCTTTTGCTGTATAGGGTTGTTAGCCAATGCGAGACAAAAAATCGCAGTGCAGGTAAACGTTTTGGATTTTTTTGGCTTCGTTGCCAAATTCGGTTTTAATGATGGGCCTTGTTTCCGATTCGGTTACATACCGCCTAAAAATAATGGCATCCTGCTCAATTTCCATTGTAGGAAGGTTTTGCGCAATTTGCAGGTTACGCTTTGGTATTTCGAGGTAATCATATAATATTTGTTGCAGTGAGTGATCGGCAAAGCAGCAAACAATGTCATCCGGCCCCGCGTGCATATCTATAATCGCGCGGGCTTCTTCAAAACCAATGGGCTCAATTTTAAAGGTTCCTTTTTCTAAAACACGCAACAAAGAATCATTGTCTAAAAAAAGCAAGGGGGAAGCGACCATATAAAAAACCTCCTTTTTATAGTGTGTACCTGCTGTTTTTAGTATAGCATTGGGCTTAAAAACAGGCAAATAATCTATAAATAAGAGGTTTTAAGTTTGCGATAGTTTTTATTTGGTATTCATCATCATGCGGGCGCATTTATAAATATCGCCACAGCCCAAGGTAATTACCAAATCGCCCTCTTTGGCGGTACGCATTACATAATCGGCAGTTTCTTCCTGCGTTTCAAACCAAACACTACCGGGTATTTTTACGGCTAAATCGCTGGTGCGAATGGTGTAGTCTTCGGCTTGTTCTCGCCCACCCATAATAGCAGTCATCACAACATGGTCTGCAATGGGCAGCACATCCGCAAAATCCTGCAACAATAGCTGGGTACGGCTGTAGGTATAAGGCTGAAATACAGCCCAAACTTCTTTATAATCCAGTTCTTTTGCGGTAGAAAGTGTGGCTTTTAGCTCTGCCGGGTGGTGCGCATAATCGTCGGCAATGGTAATGCCTTTATTGGTGCCCAAAACTTCCATCCGGCGGCCTGCGCCGCCAAAAGCCAAAAGACCATCGGCACACTGCTGGTGAGAAGCGCCCAACCGGCGTGCGCCGCCATAAGCCGCCAATGCATTGTATACATTATGCCTGCCGGGGGCCAGCAACCGTACTTCGCCCTGCACAACACCGTCCCATTCAACATCAAAGGCCCACAAAGCGGGGCGGTACTCATGCGCGTTTACAGCACGCAGTTGGCAGTTTTCTTCAAACCCAAAAGAAATGCAGGGCAAAGAAAGCGGCGCAACTACCTCGCTGCAGCGTTCGTCATCTCCGTTATACAATACCGCCCCGGTAGCGGCGGCGCAAAACTGACGAAAAGCAAGCATCAAATGCTCCATATCGCCAAAAAATTCTAAATGGTCGTTATCTATATTTAGCAGCACGGCTGTTTCGGGTATCAGCTCTAAAAAAGTGTTATGGTATTCGCAGGCTTCCAGCACCATGGCATCGCCGTTGCCGCCCTTACCATATCCGTTTATATAGGGCAGTTTGCCCCCAATAACAGCAGCGGGGTCCAGCCCGGCCATTTCCAGTATTTGGGTGGCCATGGCGGTGGTGGTGGTTTTACCGTGTGTGCCAGATACGCACAGCGGGCGCTTGTATAATGAAGCCACATAGGCCAGCATTACGCTGCGTTCTACAGCCGGTATGCCAAGCCGTTCTGCTTCGGCAAGCTCGGGGTTGTTAGAGGCAATAGCGGCAGAATACACCACAAGGTCTGCGCCATGTACATTTTCGGCTTGATGCCGCATAATTACATTTACGCCAAGGCTGCGCTCGTAACCAATAATATCGGTTTCGTTTACATCACTGCCGCTTATTTTATGGCCGCGCGGCAATAAAATTTGTACCAGGGGATAGGTCCCGCTTCCGCCTACACCTACAAAATGTATTTTTTGGGGTGATTGTAACAGTTCCTGCAAATTTGGCCGCATTTGGCAGTTCCTTCTTTCCGCAATTTGCCCTAAACCTGCAATTTGGTTTGTTTAGGCGCATATTAGTATACCACATTAGCTGCATATCTTAAAGCAGAATATAGAGAATGCTTGTGTTTTGCAAAAATGGATTTTATAGTGGTATTTATAAGATGATTTTTTACGCCTGTACTTCATGCAAAGGCAATGCTATACTTGTATTACAGCAATATTACAAGCGTATTTACACTGTACACACAGCAAAAGGGAGAAAGATACTATGGAGCGCAAAATTAAAAAATTGGTTATGGGCAGCCGTGCAATAGACGGGGCAGGGGTACATTTGGTTAGGGTATTGGGGCATGATACCACCCAGGAGTACGACCCGTTTTTGATGCTGGATTCTTTCGATTCTGAAAATCCGGCGGACTATGTCAAAGGCTTTCCCACCCATCCCCATAGGGGCATAGAAACCGTCACCTACCTGATAGAGGGGCAGATAGACCACGAGGACAGCCTTGGCAATCAAGGCTCTATTTTATCGGGGCAAAGCCAGTGGATGACTGCTGCCAGCGGAATTATGCACCAAGAAATGCCCCAACCCTCACCCAAAATGCTGGGGTTGCAACTTTGGCTAAACATGCCCGCGGCAGAAAAAATGGCAGAACCCCGCTACCTAACCATTATACAAGAAATGATAGGTATAAAAGAAACCGAATCGGCTGTGATTAGAGTGGTTGCAGGCGAATATGACGGAGCCAAAGGCGTGCAGCCCCATCATATCCAGGCTTCTTTTTTTGATGTGGATTTGCAGGCGGGCAAAACCATTAGCATGCCAACAAAAACAGAAGAAACTGTATTTGTGTTTTTGATTAAGGGCGATGGCGTAATTGACGGCCAGCATATTGCAGAAAAAACAGCGGTATTGTTTACCGAGGGAGATAGCATTACTGTGAAGGCTCCTCAAAACGAAAATTGCCGTTTTATTTTTTGTAGTGCCAAACCGTTGGGCGAGCCCATTGCGTGGGGCGGCCCCATTGTAATGAACACCAGGCAAGAGTTGCAGCGGGCCTTTGAAGATTTAAACAACGGTACTTTTATAAAAAGCAGCGCGGCAGGGATATAAAACACATACGAATGTATCCCCGGCAGAAACTTCTGCCGGGGATATTTTATATTTGCCTATTAAATATGTATATATTTCTATACAGCTATAAAGGTATAAGGTCCACTTAGCCGAAATACAAAAATAGATTGCACCACTTTTTTGTAAGCTATGTAGAGAAACAGCAAACTTTTTTAGTAAATTATTTGCAAAAGGGGCTTGTGTCTTTTTTGAAGGCATGATATAGTACTTTAAGTAAAAACATGTGTTCTTGTGAGGTGAACAAATGTCAAAGAAACAATTTCTGCTGGTAGAGGCAAGTATATTGCCCGATGTCTATCTTCGTGTACTGCGCGCCAAAGAAATGCTGGCGGCAGGTCAGGCGCGTAACGTCTCTCAGGCAGCCAAAATGGCAGACGTAAGCAGAAGCGCATTTTATAAGTATAAAGATAGTGTATTTCGCTCTGATACTGCACGTGAAACGGTAACAATTACAGCAAAATTGCTGGACGAAACCGGAGCACTGCAGTCTTTGCTTTCTTCTTTGTCGGCTGCCGGGGCAGATGTGGTTACCATTAACCAAAGCATACCCGAAAACGGCACGGCTTCGGTGGCGGTAACCCTGCGCACAGGTGCGCTTACCCTGCCCGAAGACGAACTGGTGGCAAATTTAGCAGAGCAGCGCACGGTGGTGTCTGTTAGCGTTACTAAATAAGGAGAATATCATGGCAAAATTGGCAATTTTAGGGTTTGGTACGGTAGGCAGCGGCGTACAAGAGGTGTTGCAGCGCAATGCCGGGGGTATTGCCCGGCGTTTGGGGCAGCCATTGGAAGTAAAATACATTTGTGATATTCGGGATTTTTCTGCCCGGCCGGATGCCGAATTATTTGTAAATAATATCGAGACTATTTTGCAAGACCCCGAAGTGAAGGTAGTGGTAGAAACCATTGGCGGTTTAAAGCCTGCCTACGATTTTGTACTTCGTTCTTTAAAAAGCGGGCGCCATGTGGTTACCAGCAACAAAGAGCTGGTTGCCACACATGGGGCAGAGCTGCTTGCAACCGCCAAAGCAAACAATGTTTGCTTTTTGTTTGAGGCAAGTGTTGGCGGCGGCACCCCCATCATCAACCCTATGCACCAAAGTCTTGCGGCAAACCGCATTAGCTCTATAAAAGGCATTGTAAACGGTACCACAAACTTTATGCTTACCCGCATGCAGCACGACGGGCTTACTTTTGATGCTGCCTTAAAAGAAGCACAAGATTTGGGCTATGCCGAAACAATTAACCCCTCGTCGGACGTAGACGGCATTGACGCCGGACGTAAAATTGCTATTTTGTCTGCACTTGCTTTTGGCAATCATGTGTTTGCGCAAAACGTACCCATGCGTGGCATACGCGAGGTTACCCCGCAGGATATGGAGGCCGCAGCAAGCCTGCAAAGGGCGGTAAAATTAATTGCGTGGGCCAATCTGCTAGAGGATGGAAATATCAGCTGCGGTGTAGAGCCCATGATGGTGGCAAAAACCAACCAGTTGGCTGGTGTAGAGGATGTTTTTAACGCCATACAGGTAGAGGGCGATATGCTGGGTGACGTTGTGTTTTATGGCAAGGGGGCAGGTAAACTGCCCACAGCCAGTGCAGTTGTGGCAGACGCCATTGACGCCTTAAAAGAGGGCGTAAGCATACACGACAGCCTGTTTTGGCAGCCTGCGCAGCCCATAGAGGGGCTGTATAAAGACCCGGTAAAGCATAGCTATTACCTGCGTGCGGCAGATGAAACCGGCTATGCGGCTTTGCTTGCATTGGATGGCGCAGTGGCAGTGCCCGGCGTGCCCGCTGTGGTGGTAAAGGGCCAAACGGCAGAGCAAATAGAGCAATACCGCGGCCAGCTTGGGCAGCAGGTAGCGGCTGTTATGCGCTTGCTGGATTGATTACGAATTAAAACAGGGGATAGCACTGTATATATAAATAGGCAACCCTAAAGAAAAGAGGGAGAAGATGCAGGAGTGCATCTATGTCCCGGCTACCAGCGCTAACGTGGGGCCGGGGTTTGATAGTATTGGTCTTGCGCTGGATTTTGGCAATACGGTGTGGATAGAAGAAGCAGAAGGCTTCCATATTTCTTCTGCCGACGAAACAATGGTGCCGACGGGAGAAGATAACCTTGTTTATCGCAGCGCGGCTCATTTGTACAAGCTGTGCGCCAAGCCGTTTAAGGGCTTATCCATCCGGCAGCTAAATCCAATTCCTATGGCACGCGGCATGGGCTCTTCATCGGCCTGCATTGTGGCGGGTCTGGTGGGGGCAAACAAGTTAATGGGCAGCCCCTGCTCCGAGCAAGAACTGTTGAATGTGGCGGCAGATATTGAGGGACACCCCGATAATGTGGCACCGGCACTGCTGGGGGGGGTTGTGGCCAGCGCCATAGAGGATGGCACGGTGTACAGCGTTAAAAAAAATATTTCGTCCGATATTTTGTTCGCCGCTTTTGTGCCCGATTTTGAGCTTTCTACCGAAAAGGCGCGCGCAGTATTGCCAAAGCAAATATCTCATAAAGAGGCAGTGTTTAATATTTCACGGGCGGCCCTTTGCCAAGAGGCAATGTGCAATGGCAGGCTGGATTTACTGCGGGTGGCGGTAAACGACCGCCTGCACCAGCCCTATCGTCTGCCCTTAATAGAGGGCGGCGAGGATATTTTTGATATTGCGCATGATTGCGGCGCCATTGGCGTGTTTTTAAGCGGGGCGGGTCCAACCATTTTGGCAGTAGTGCCCCGGCATGACGTACAGTTTTGGCAAAAGGCAGAAAACACCCTGCAACAGGCCAAACAAAATGGAAAACCGGCGGGACATTTTGACTTGCGGCGTTTACTGCCGGATAATCAGGGCGCCCGTATATTGGCAAAGGAGGAATAGGCATGGCCCTTATTGTGCAAAAATTTGGAGGATCTTCTGTTAAAGATACAGAGCGTATTTTTAATGTGGCGCGCATTGTGCAAAATACATTTAATGCGGGGAATGATGTAGTTGTGGTGGTATCGGCACAGGGAGATACCACAGATGAGCTGCTGGAAAAAGCAGCAGAAATAACGGCAAACCCCAGTGCAAGAGAAATGGATGTGCTTTTAAGCAGCGGAGAGCAAATGAGCATGTCTTTGCTTGCCATGGCGCTTCAATCTGTTGGGTGCCCGGCTGTAAGCCTTGCAGGCTGGCAGGCAGGATACGAAACCAACAGGGCATACGGTAGCGCGCGTATACGCAAACTAACCACAGAGCGGGTAGAGGCTGAGCTTGGCAAACGCCGTGTGGTAATTATTGCGGGTTTTCAGGGGCTTAACCGCAACGGAGATATTACAACCTTGGGGCGTGGAGGCTCGGACACAAGCGCAGTAGCGATAGCAGCTGCCTTGCACGCCGACAGGTGCCAGATATACACCGATGTAAAGGGCGTGTATACGGCAGACCCCCGCCTTGTACCTGGTGCGCAAAAGTTGGATGAAATCTCTTTTGACGAAATGCTGGAGCTTGCCACACTTGGCGCGCAGGTATTGAACAACCGCAGTGTAGAGCTGGCCAAAAAGTTTAACGTAGAGCTGGAAGTATTAAGCAGTTACGACCCGGTGCCGGGTACTATTGTTAGGGAGGTAAAGGATATGATGGAGGGTATGTTGATAAAAGGGGTTGCCAAAGATACCAATGTGGCAGCTATTTCGGTTTTGGATGTTCCGGATGTTCCGGGTATTTCCTTCCGTATCTTTAGCCTTATGGGGCAAAAAGGCGTAAATGTTGATATTATTTTGCAGGCCAGTGGCCGCGATGGAAATAAAGACGTTATCTTTACTGTACCCGCAAGCGATGTAGATAAAGTAAAGCAAGAGATGAGCGAAAACATGAGCCGCATAGGCGGACGTGAAGTGCAGGTAGATACCAATGTAGCCAAGGTAAGTATTGTTGGCGCGGGTATGCAAAGCCACTCCGGCGTAGCAGCTAAAATGTTTGAAGCCTTGTACGAATCTGCTATCAACGTGCGTATGATTTCTACCAGTGAAATTAAAATTTCGGTATTGATAAACCGCGAAGATGCGGACCGCGCCGTAACCGCTATTCATAGCGCTTTTTTTGACGATATTCCTTCTTGAAAATAGGTTTACGAAATATATAAGCCATTATATCTATAATAAAAATCAAGCATGAGCATAAGCCCATGCTTGATTTTTATTATTTATTTAACCAATTTGGGGTGAAATAATCGGGAAATGTAATATAGTCTAAAGGTTCAACCCTTTCACCATTTATTTTAACTTCAAAATGCAAATGTCGTCCAAAGGAGTTTCCGGAATTGCCAATAATTGCAATTTCGGCACCGGCCTCTACAACGTCGTTAACCTCAACTAATGTTTCTCTGCACTGCGCGTATAGTGTTGAGAATCCATCTCCATGGTCAATTTCTACACAATATCCATACAGGCCTTGCCACCCAGAATAAGTTACGGTGCCGGCTCTTGAAGCCAAAATCACAGAATTTTCAGGAGCGGAGATGTCAAGACCAAAATGATTTAACGAGTAGCCCCGTGCGCTGTAGTGAACATCCGGAAGGGGGAAAACCCAGCCATTTTCATCTATAGAAATCGAAGTATTTTCATCTTCAATTACAGAGCTTACCGGCAGAGAAGAAGAAACACTAGTGGAAGAAGTGGGAAACGACAAAGAAGAAAGACTAATAGTGCTTTGCGCAGAAGATGAACCGGCGGCAATACTGCAACCAATCATAAGGCCCAAGGTAAGCACAAGACATAGTGCAACTGCGCCTGCCGCTTTTGTAAACCGATGCGGAGAGGAAGGATGTAGCAGAATTTGCAGACGGGCTTTTAGGCGTTTTGCAGCGGGGGAAAGGCGCTTACTGTATAGGGGAGATTGTTGCCCGCAAAAGAAAGCAGAAGCCCGGCATAATATTTTCTTTCTGCGGTATTGCATCTTTTAAGTAGCCGCTCATCACAGGTTGCTTCCATTGCTTTTTCAAAATCTATTTTTAAAAGATAAACAAGCGGGTTAAACCAGTGCAAAGCAGTAATAAAAAGAACCAAAACTTTCGCCCATAAGTCGTGGTGTTTAAGGTGCAGCAATTCATGCCGCAATGCCAGGTTAAGGTCTTTGTCAGAAAGGGCTTGTTTTGGCAAAATAATTTGTGGCCGTGCAAACCCTATTAAAACGGGGCAGGAGACAAATGCACTTTGCCTCAATTGGGGCGTACGCTTTATCCCGTATTTATCGCACAGGGCACTAAGCATGGCTGACGCCGCCGTATTTTTGCAGGGGGCAACAGAACGCTTAACATTAAAACAAAATGCTAGGTAGGTGGCGCAGTAATACACATTTAGCGCCAAAACGCCTATAAAATAAATAAATGCCAAAATAAACGGAAGATATGAAGCAAAAGAAGAAAAAGAGAAAGCGGGAGAAACAGCATATGAGCCAGCCGAAGCGGCGTGAAATGCCTGCCCAACTGTATAAGCAGGTGCGGTGGGCATAACGTTTTTAAATGTGGTGTTTACCACAGAGGGGCTGGCAGCGCCGCCCGCGGAGGCCAAGAGTAAAGAGAAAAAAGAAAGTAACAGGGGAAACGGGATAATAAATGCCACCGCAGATAAAAGCAGAGAGCGTTTATAAAAGCTTGCCTGCTGTTTTTTTATAAGTGGACGCAGTAAAAGAAAAAGCAGATATAAAACGCTGCCGGCAATGCTGGCGGGCAGTATTAAGGCAAAAAAAGCTTCACGCATCAGGGGTGTCCTCCTGTTCTGTCAGCCATTGTTTCAACTCTTCTAAGTCGGTTGCACTCATTCCATTATTGTTTACCAAAGCAGCCAAAAAGTTTTTTGCGCTGCCGCCATACATCTCATTTAAAAAGGTTTTTCCTTCTCCGGCTTTATACTCGGCTTCTGAAATAAGGGGAGAGTAAAGGTTTGCTTTGCCTTCTTTTTGGTTGCTAAGCATGCCTTTTGCAACCAAACGGCTTAAAAAAGTAAGCAGCGTGGTTGCTTTCCAGCCTTTTTGGGATGTTAACTGGGCCAATCGACTGCTTTTCATTGGGCCGTGTGCCCAAAAAAAGCGCATGATATACAGTTCGGCTTCCGAGAGTGTAAATTCCATAACGCGGCCTTCCTTTCGATAAACAAAATCCAATGCGGGACATTTTAACTAAAATGTGCTTGAATTGCCTTTAACAAAAAACAATCTACATAATGTAGAATAAAATGTCAAGCAGGTACATTGTAAGTTTCCTTTTTATCAATACTATGTTCATATATTTTGTGGTTTATACGTGTTTTGTTCATATATTTTGTGTGAATGCTTGTATATAATCCCATAAAACGTTATAATAACTAACAGAATATAACCATCAGGGACACTATTTGCTTGATAAAATCGGAAGCATTTTGAGGTGAGCAGTATGCCTACAGGTGATTACAGAAACCGTCCGCCCGTGCAGGATCCGCACTATTCGGACGGCAATGGCCGTAAGAGGCCTAAAAACAAAGAGCGCAACGGTGTGCAGTTAGGCATGATGCTGGGCGCTTTTGTTCTGGCTGTTATTTTGCTGGTGGTTTGTGTTGTAATGATTTTTCAGGCCATCTTTACCAAAAGTGATCCTGCTACAAGTGGCGGGCAAAGCGGCAGCGGCATTACTTCGGGTTCACTTGCGCCATCCTCTACACCTTCGGGGGCTTTGGCAGGCGATCCAAACGACCCGCTTTTGCTGATAGTAAGTGACGCTTTTCCGGCAGACGGCAGCTTAGCCAGAAGCAGTTCAGAGCTTTCGGGCATTACCGTAAAGGGTACTGTGTATTATGTAGACAGCCGTATTTATGATGATTTTACGCGTATGTTGGCAGATTGCAATGTAGTTTCGGGGCATACACTGGTGCTTACCTCCGGTTATCGCAGCTATAATTATCAAAGCGAGAGGTACAACTACTATTACACCAACTATAAAATACAAGGGTTAGACGAAGCAACGGCCCAGTCCCGCGCGCGGGAAGAATATTTGCCAGGGGGACGCTCGGAAAATCAGACGGGCTTTGCGGTAGACCTTGCCACTGCAACCCTGCCTAAAAACAGCCAGGCTTTTGCCGAAACGTCCGAGTACCAGTGGTTAATTGCCAATGCGCAAAACTATGGGTTTATTTTGCGCTATGCACAAGATACCGAGGCCATTACCGGCATGCCTTACCAGCCGTTCCACTTCCGTTATGTGGGCGTCGAAAATGCCCAGGCTATTGTAGCGGCGGGCGTTACCTTAGAGGAATATGTTGGCAAGGCACCATGGCAGCTAGAGCAGCAGGCGGCTTCGCAGTCGGAGGTTGAAAGTGCCGCAAGTGCGTAGGCCTGTACAAAAATAGTAAATTCCATCGCAAAGCCGCCTTTAGGGGCGGCTTTGCGGGATTAAATAATAAAACAAAGGAAAATAAGATGAATCGGATTTTAATAGCACCCGGTGCCCATGTAACTACCGTGCCGGGCGAGCGTTTTAAACGTTGTAAAATTGCAGTACATTTAATAGTGCCCAGTAAAAAAGAAGAAGCAACGGCTTTGGCATTGCTTCCGCATTTATTAGAGCGCCGCTGTAAAGAAATTCCAAATGCTATGCAGCTTTCGAGAAAGTTGTTTTCTCTTTATGATGCAGAGCTTTCTACCGATAGCTACGTAGCGGGAGAAAATCGCATTGTAACAGTTGCTATGGGTGGCCTTAAAAGCAAATATGCCCTTGCGGGGGAGGATTTGGAGGCGGAGTACACCCATCTGCTGTCTCAAATACTTTTTGCGCCCCAGCTTAATGGCGAGGCTTTTGAGCAGGAGGACCTTGGCATTGAAAAACAAAAGCATGAGGATTATTTGAAAAGCGAGCGCAACGATAAACGCACTTATGTGCTGCGTCAGGCAAGGCGCAAGCTGTTTGGCACATCTGCTATGGGGATAGAATCCAGTGGATATCTGGAGGATATTGCATCCATTGCCCCGCAGGAGATGTATAAGGTTTGGCAAAAACTATTGCAGCAGGCCACGGTAGAAGTGATTGCCGTTGGTACCGATGGAGCCGCGGCAGGGCGTATTTTGGCCGAGGAATTGGCTAAAATAGAGCGCAATCTGCCCGAAATGAAAACTCCCCGCGCGCCTTTGGCAAAAGAGAGGCAAACATTTGCCGAGCCAATGGAAACAGAACAGGGCAAGCTATGTCTTTTGTATACATCCGGCCAATTGCCCGATGTGCGTACAAGTGTGGTTATGCGCATGGCCAGCGCGCTATTGGGCGGCTTGCCTACCAGCCGCTTGTTTATGCATGTGCGTGAAGAGCAAAGCCTTTGCTATTACTGCGCTGCCACCTACAGCCCCTTTACTGGGGTGCTTAGCATCGATTCGGGCGTAGAGCATGAGCAATGCCAGCGCGCCGCAAAAGCAATACGGCACGAACTTGATGTAATGCAAAAAGAACCGGTAAGCGAAGAAGAAATGCTAAATGCCAAAAAGGCGATGAAAAGCGCTTTTATTTCTGCCGCCGATACGCCAGACTTTTTGTCATCTTGGGTTTTTAACGAACGCCTGCGCGGAACAGATCTTTCTTTAGAAGAATTTTTAGACTTGATTGAGTCTGTAACAGCAGAAGAAGTGCAGCTTGCACTCTCTAATTTTACAGAAGCAGTTGAGTATGCCATTACCAGAAAGGAGGCAGCAGAATGAAACAAATGCTGCCGGATGCAGTGCGTACCGCACTGCAATTTGAAGAAAAAACTCTGCCCAACGGGCTTACCCTGCGGGTAATTACCATACCGGAATATCGCGCAGCGCATGCCATTTATGCAACTCATTTTGGCTCTATTCACCGTGCGTTTGAACAAAACGGAAAAAGTGTGCTGATGCCTGCCGGTATGGCCCACTTTTTAGAGCACAAAATGTTTGAAAATGAGGATGGCGTAGACGCCTTCTCTTTATATGCCGCCACCGGTGCTTCTGCCAATGCATATACCGGTTTTGAGCGCACCAGCTACATTTTTACCGCCTCTACAGAAATAGAAAAAAACCTCGATATCCTGCTTTCTTTTGTGGGGCATCCGCATTTTACAAAAGAAACGGTAGAAAAAGAGCAGGGGATCATTTCGCAAGAAATTAAAATGTATGCCGATGATGCCGAAAACAGGGCACTGTTTGCCCTGCTGGCAAGCCTTTACCACAACCATCCAGTAAGGGATGAAATTGTGGGCACGGTAGAGACCATTGCCGAAATCACGCCAGAATCTCTTTATGCCTGCTGCGATGCTTTTTACAATCCTTCAAACATGGTGCTGTGTGCCGCAGGCAATATTACCATGCAACAGCTAGAGCAGGCTGTGGCAAAAGCAAATTTACCGCAAGAAAAAGCGGCGCCAACCACCCGTGTTTTTCCTAAAGAAGAGCGTGGTGTTGCGCGCCCCTGGCACGAGTTTGAAATGCCTGTTTCTATGCCGCTGTTGGCCTTGGGCTTTAAAGAGGAACACCCCGGTGGGGATACCTCTAAAACCGAGGTTATATGCGATTTGCTTACAGAGTTAATTTGTGGCGAAACCAGCAGCCTGTATCGCCGTCTGTACGATGAGGGCTTGGTACAGCCCGATTTTAGTGCCGAGTATGGATGTGTGGACGAAGCAATGCACTTCTTTTTTAGCACAGAGAGCGAACAGCCCGAAAAGGTGAGGGAAGAAATTTTAAAAGAAATTAACCGTCAGCGCCGCGAAGGGGTAGATCCCGTTCAATTTGATTTGTGCAAAAATATGATGTATGGGGAAGCGGTTGCAGGGCTGGAAAGTGTTGACCGTGTGGCATCGATGCTGTCGGTTTCTTATTTTATGAACCGTACGCCCGAAAAAGAAATGGAAGCGTTGGCCAATGTAACGGTTGAAGATATTAACGCCGCGCTGCAAAATATGATGTTGGAAGAATACAGTGCTACCGTAATTGTGCGTCCGCAAAGTTAATTTTTTTTGTTTGTGGTTTGTAAGCATTACAGAAAGAGGGATAAAATATGTTTAACATAGAATTTCCGGGTCTTGGTATTTCTTTCAGCCTTTCTCGGGTAGCCTTTACCATTTTTGACGTAGAAATATATTGGTATGGCATTTTTATTGGCATGGGTATGTTGCTGGCATTGGCGCTGGCTTTTAGGCTTGCACCTAAGTTTGGTATAGATGTAAACCGCATGATTGATGTAATTGTGGTTGGTCTTATATGCGCAATCATTTGTGGCCGCCTGTACTACGTTGTTTTTAGCAATCTTCCTTACAATACATTTTTTGACGTAATAGATATCCGCAGTGGTGGCATTGGTATTTACGGCGCAATTATTGGCGCATTTGTTGGTGCTTTTGTTATGTGTAAAATACGAAAGGTGCCGGTTTTGCCCTTGTTTGACCTTGCAGGCATGGGCTTTTTAATTGGGCAGGGCCTGGGGCGCTGGGGTAACTTTTTTAACCAAGAAGCCTTTGGCACCAACACAACCCTACCGTGGGGTATGAAGAGTGAAGGCACTGTGTGGTTTTTAACCCAGCAGCAGGCGCAATTGGCAGCCGAAGGGATAGTGGTAGACCCCAGTTTGCCGGTTCACCCCACATTTTTGTACGAAAGCCTGTGGTGTGCGCTTGGGTTCCTGCTTATCTTTTTATACCGTAACCGCCGCAAATTTAACGGCGAAATGTTTTTGTTTTATGTAATGTGGTATGGCTTGGGCCGCTTTATGATTGAGGGCCTGCGCACCGATTCTTTAATGATAAGCGGCCTTGGTTTGCGTGTTAGTCAGGTAGTAGCCGCTACCTCTGTATTAATAGCTTTTATGCTATGGATATTTGCCAAAAACAAGCTGGCTGGTAAGCCCTTGCAAATACCAGAGATACCGCCCTACTTTGCAAAAGTAAAGGTTCAGGCGGGCGTCAAAGAGCAGGTTGTAGAAATTAGTTGGCCTGCAAACGGTAAAGTGCCTAATAAGCAAGAACGCTTAAAAATGGCCGAAGAAAAGCTGGAAGAAGAAAATGCAGAACCGGCCGAAGAAAAGCTAAACAAAGAAGATGCGCCAAAAGAGAAAAAAGATATAAAAAAGCCTGAACAAAAAGAAGAGAAAAAAGAAAAGCAAGAAAAAGACAAAGACAAAGAGTGATTTTTAAATATAACTGCTGTAAAACAGGAGGAAACGCAATGCCTGCAAAAATAATTGATGGAAAGCAACATGCTTTAGAAATTAAACAAAAGGCTGCCATTGAGGTGCAGGAACTGCAAAAGCAGGGCGTAACCCCCTTTTTAATTGTGTTTTTGGTGGGGGATGACCCAGCCTCATCTGTGTATGTAAAAGGGAAAGCCAAAGATTGTGCCGAATGTGGTATACGCAGTGAGGTTGTAAAATTGCCGGCAGATACTTCGCAGGAAGAATTGCTTTTGCGGGTACAAAAGGCCAATGAGGATAATTCTATCCATGGCATTTTGGTTCAACTGCCTCTTCCTCCACAGATTGAAGAAAAACAAGTAATTGAAGCAATTAGCCCCCAAAAGGATGTAGATGGATTTACCGCTATAAACACAGGCCGCCTACAAATAGGCGAGGAATGCTTTGTGCCCTGCACACCGGCTGCCTGCATTTATCTTTTAGAGGCTGCTGGGGTAGACCTTGTAGGCAAAGATGCGGTAGTGGTGGGGCGCAGCAATATCGTTGGCAAGCCGGTTTCTTTGTTGTTGCTGCAAAAAAGTGCAACGGTAACCATTTGCCACAGCAAAACAAAAAACCTTGCGGCAAAATGTGCATCGGCAGATGTTGTTGTTGCGGCTGTTGGCAGGCAAGGGTTTATTACCAAAGATATGGTAAAACCCGGTGCTGTGGTAATAGATGTGGGTATTAACCGTGGCACAGACGCTAAGCTGCACGGAGATGTGGCATATGAAGAAGTGTATGAAAAAGCTGCGGCAATTACGCCTGTGCCGGGCGGTGTAGGGCCAATGACCCGCGCCATGTTGATGCTAAACACCGTTAAGGCCGCACAAATGGCTTTGCGGATACCAAGCGTAAAATAAACAATTTTGCGTAAACGCTAAGGCAGATAATGGTAAATAGCCCTAAAATCCTGTTAGTGTCCAATTTTCGTTGACACATAGGCCGGGTTTATGATATATTTGTAAGGCCGCTTGGAACGGGTTTTTAAGTGATGCCAGCCATCCACCTTGTAACTTCCAGCGAGACTGTATAAAAGAGGTTTTGTTATGTACGCAATTATTAAGACCGGCGGCAAGCAATATCGCGTAGAAAAAGGCGACGAGATCTACGTAGAAAAAATTGTTGCAGAAGCTGGCGACACCGTTTCTTTTCAGGACGTGCTTGTTGTAGGCGATGAAGGTAAAGTTACCGTTGGCGAGCCCTTTGTAAAAGGTGCCGAAGTGACCGCAACCGTTGTTAAAAACGGCAAAGGCCGCAAAATCAATGTATTTACCTACCGTCCCAAAAAAGGCAGCGCCCGCCGTGTTGGGCATCGTCAGCCCTATACAAAGCTGCAAATTACAGATATTAAAGCTTAATAACCGAGGAGGGATAAACAATGGCACATAAGAAAGGCGTTGGATCTACAAAAAACGGCCGCGATTCCGAGTCTAAACGGCTTGGCGTTAAGCGTGCAGACGGGCAGTTTGTGCTGGCCGGCAACATTTTGGTTCGGCAGCGCGGTACCCACATCCACCCCGGTGAGAATGTAGGTAAAGGCAGCGACGATACACTTTTTGCTCTGGTAGACGGAAAAGTGAAATTTGAGCGCTGGGGCCGGGATCGTAAAAAAGTCTCGATCAAACAGTAACACCAAAGCGCCGGGCCTGCAAGGTCCGGCATTTTTTCGTTTAATGCCTCTCTTTTTTTATGCTGGATGATTATATAGGCTAATTCAATTTGTCTATACAAATATAAATCACTAAGCAGGGCGTTACTATTTGTATTTATGGTAATACTTTTGCAGGTGTATATAAAACTGTGGCGCAGTTTAAAAGAGAGAATGATAAGAAAGGAGGGACGGCGATGTTTATAGATGTTGCCAGAATTAAGATACAGGCAGGCAATGGTGGAGACGGCAGTGTTAGTTTCCATCGAGAAAAATATGTAGCTTCCGGCGGGCCGGATGGTGGCGATGGTGCCCGTGGAGGAAGTGTTTATTTTGTAGCAAACGATCATCTTTCAACTCTAATGGATTTTAGGTATAAGCGTAAGTATCAGGCGCAAGATGGCGAGCCGGGTAAGCCCAAAAAGTGCAGCGGACGCAATGCGCCGGACCTTGTAATAAAAGTGCCGCGCGGCACCCTTGTTTTAGATGATGAAACAGGGCTTGTTATTGCGGATATTTCGGACGATGAACCGGTACTGATTGCAAAGGGAGGACGTGGCGGCTGGGGCAATACCCATTTTGCCACACCTACAAGGCAAATTCCCCGGTTTGCAAAGCCGGGTTTGCCTGGGCAAAGTTTAAGCATACGGTTAGAGCTAAAGCTAATTGCCGATGTTGGATTTA
>JBKEAM010000144.1:0-2628 GCA_047972265.1 Oscillospiraceae bacterium
CAAACGGTTAAAAACTTCCCCGATGCAGAGGTTGCCATTATTAACCCCCTAATGCTTAGCCCGGAGGGCGTGCAGTCTCACGCAGGCATCGATTCTGGTTATTATGGCATGTGGTGCTTTAGCAAAGACTTTAAGTATGCAGACCGTGTTTTGGAAATGATGGACTGGCTTGCATCGGATGAGGGCACAGAGTTTGTGCGGGACGGTATTGAGGGCATCCACTATACAGTGGTAAACGGAGAAAAAGTATTTAACGAAGAAGAATGCGAAAAAGACCAGTTTAGGTCTGGCAGTGTAACCAGCCATTATCTTTCTTACTTTGTTTCTATCGATTTTACCTTTAACCGCGATTATAGCCTGCCCTATGCAGAAGAAATTTTTACCGCCAGTGACGAAATAGGTGAAAAGTACTCGGCACGTAACCCGGTAAAGGGTGTGCCGTACGACGATACAATGATTGCGCAGCAGGCCGCCATTGCCGATTTAATCAGCACCTATACCAGCCAAATGGTTACCGGCCAAATGAGCATGGATAAATACGAAGAAATGCTTGAAAAAATAGATGCTGCCGGCGCAACAGACATAGCCGAAAGCGTAAACGAATTTATGAAAGATAAAGGCTAAACAGGCATTTTATACAAGCACGCTTGTATAACGCAAAACTTGTTTGTAAAAGGGAATTAAATTAAAAAGTAAAGACTAATAATAAAGAGGGCGGAACCTTAAACGCCCGCCCTCTTTATTAAAGTGCGTTTTAAATAAAGCAAACAAAGGGTAAAACGCACGGCGCACGGCAATATATGCTTTTTAAAAGCAGGTGCTTTAAAAAGCAAAAAGAGGTGACTTGTTATTCCTAAAATTTATTTGGCAATTGATAACTGCTTTGCTTCTAAAAGATGGACCGAGCCCGAAGAATGGATGAGCGTTGTACAAGCCTTGGGGCTTAAATATGTAGAGGCAAGCGCAGACAACGAATGTGATCCCCTGTATACAAACAAAAGCTACCTTGCCGACTGGGGGCAAAAAGTAAGAGAAGCATCTAAAAAAACAGGCGTTACCGTAAGCCAGTTTTTTTCTGGTCACGGCACATATGCCACCTTGGGCCTGTGCCATAACGACCCACGCATACGCGAGCATATACTGCAAAACTGGATGCTTCCCATGAGCCAGCTTGCGGGCAGCTTTAATACCAACTTTGGCTTTTTTGCACATGGGTTTTCGCTTTCTACCCTAGAGTCTCCGCTGCTGTACAACAATATGCTTTTAAGCTTATACGGGTCACTTTCTCAAATAGCCGTGTGGGCAAACCAATATGGATGCAAAACGGTGGGGGTAGAGCAAATGTACTCGCCCCATCAGCCACCGTGGACTTTAAACGGAACACAGCAGCTTTTGCAAGCTGTGTATGCGCAGCACCAAAAACCCATGTACCTAACAATGGATGTGGGGCACCAGGTGGGGCAGGCAAAGTTTATAAGGCCCCAAATGCAAGAGATAGATAGATGCCTTGGTTTGCCACAAGAGGATGCGCTTGCGCAAATGCCATGGCTTGGCAGCCGTGAGGCAGAGGAGTATTACAGGCAGGCGGCTGCATCGCCCGACAAAAAAGAAGAGATGCTGCAAAAAATTCAAAAATCGGTAGAAGAACATAGCTACTGTTTTTCGGATAAGGGCGACGAAGACACCTATTTGTGGATGGAAAAATTTGGGGCGTATTCTCCCATTGTGCACTTACAGCAAACAACAGGAGAATCCTCGCAGCACCTGCCCTTTACAGACGAAACCAATGCAAGCGGAAAAATAAAAGGGGATAAAATACTAAAGGCGCTGCAAAAATCTTACCAAAGCCCGCAAGACAGCAGTATGCCCCAAAAGGCCGAGGATGTTTATTTGACGCTTGAAATATTCTCTAAAACAAATGATAAACCAGGCGATATAATCGACCGGCTGCGTAAAAGCGTGCAGTATTGGCGCCAGTTTGTGCCGCAAGATGGCATGGAACTAAGCGACCTGTTGTAAACGTATTTGTGTAAAATCATCTTGTTGTATGCCGGGGGTGAAACATGGACGGTAATGTTGTAGCGGTTGATTTAGGTGCCTCTAACGGCAGGCTGTTTTTATGCAGCCTGCAAAAAGAGAGCATTGTTATGGAAGAAGTCCACCGGTTTTCTAACGGGGGCGTGGTTGTAAACGGGCGTATGTATTGGGATGTTTTGTTTTTGTTTCAAGAAATAATCAAGGGGCTGCAAAAAGCAGCGCAGCTATGCCCACAGCTCGATTCTTTTGCCATCGACACATGGGGTGTGGATTTTGGTCTTTTAGATACAAACGGAGAACTGCTGGCTACCCCCTACCACTACAGAGATGCACAGGCAAACGGCATGATTGAAGAAGCCGAAAAGCTGTTTGGGCAGGGCGGCCTGTTTGCCCGCACCGGAGTGCAGGATATGTGGTTTAACACGGTATACCAGTTGCTGGGCCTAAAAATCAGGGGCTGTACCTTTGTTCAAAACACAAACCGCTTTTTGCTAATGGCAGACCTTTTGGGTTATATGCTTACCGGCAATACCGATACCGAGTATACAGCGGCCGCAACCACACAGCTGTACAATGTTGCGCAAAAAAAGT
>JBKEAM010000002.1:0-1551 GCA_047972265.1 Oscillospiraceae bacterium
GAGCTGCTGCTAACCGCATTTGATTTGGGCATTACCCATATTGATGCTGCCAACAATTACGGCCCCCCTCCGGGCGCGGCCGAAGAGGCATTGGGGCAGATTTTAAAAACCGATTTAAAAAACCATCGGGATGAACTTATTATAGCCTCTAAGGCCGGGTACAAAATGTGGGAGGGCCCCTATGGAGACGGTGGTTCTCGTAAATACATGATGGCCAGCCTAGACCAAAGCCTGCGCCGCATGGGGCTGGAGTATGTGGATATTTTTTACCACCACCGCCCCGATGAAGAAACCCCTATGGAAGAAACTATGCGTGCACTGGCCGATATGGTGCGCAGCGGCAAAGCTTTGTACGTGGGCGTATCTAACTACAGCCCGGCGCAAACCCAAAAAGCGCAGCAACTACTTGCGCAAGAGGGAGTGCCGCTGCTGATTCATCAGCACAGGTACAATATGCTGTGCCGCCAGCCGGAGGAAGAATTGTATGGTTACTTGCAGCAGGCAGGCATAGGCTCCATTGCGTTTTGCCCACTGGAACAAGGGCTACTTACAGGCCGCTATGTTGGGGGCATCCCCAAAGATTCGCGCGCGCTAGACCCCAATGCGGTATTTTTTAGCCAAAACGACATTACACCGCAGCGGCTTGAAATTGTGCGTGGGCTAAACGAGGTTGCCGAGCAAAGAGGGCAAACATTGGCGCAAATGGCTTTGTCTTGGGATATTCGCCCCGGCGCATGTGATTATGTTATCATCGGCGCCAGCCGCAAACAGCAAATTGTAGAAAATATAGAGTGCATCCGTAAAACCAATTTCACTCAGCAGGAAACCGAAGCAATAGAGCACATCCTGCGGGCAGAATAGGAACGGAGGCACCGTGCAATGAGACTGGGCGGCGAGCTGTTTACAACCTGCAATAGCCCACAGCAGTGGGCAAATTTGGTTAAACAAAAAGGATATGCTGCTGCGTTTTGCCCTATACAGGGCGATGTAGCAGACGATACAATACAGGCCTATCGGCGTGCCGCGCAAGAGCAGGATATTGTTATAGGAGAAGTTGGGGTTTGGAACAATGTTTTACACCCCCTTAAAAAAGTGCGCGACAAAGCCATGCGGTATGCAAAGCAACAGCTTACCTTGGCCGAAAAAATAGGTGCAAACTGTTGTGTTAATATTTCGGGCACTTTAAATCCAAATGTGTGGTATGGGCCGCATCCCCGCAATTTTGACCGTGATACGCTGGAGGATGCTGTAAAAGCAATACAAGAAATTATTGACAACGTGCAACCGCAAAATACTTTTTACACATTAGAACCCTCTCCTTGGCTCTATCCTACAGGGATAGAATCGTACCTTACCATGATTAAAATGGTAAACCGCAAAGCCTTTGCGGTGCATTGGGACCCGGTAAATATGATATCTACCCCCAGGCGTTACTATCAAAATGGAGAGTATCTAAAGCAGTGCATACAGGCTTTTGGCCCGCTGATAAAAGCCTGCCATTTAAAAGATATTTATATGGATGAAACCTTTACGCTTTATATGCAGGAGCGG
>JBKEAM010000003.1:0-29799 GCA_047972265.1 Oscillospiraceae bacterium
AACTTGACCTATGATTTTTTTAATGGGGGAGGTTGCATATATATATATGGTCGATTGGATGTTGACATTTAATGCGACGATATTCAAATTTTTTGGTACCTTCTAATATCCTGTTGGCATAGTCTGGTTTTATTGACATTAGTATTGATTTCATATAAACCCCTGAGGTGTAAAGTTATTTTCTAAAAAAGCCATACTTTCCATAGTTATATAAGGAAATAAAAGATGTGTTGTCAATTTCAGTATAGGATTGTAAAGATATGGTTTTTCTGTTCGAGTTTTGATGCCATTCCTTTAGCGTAATATAGGGAATAGGATGTGAGAAGAGTTCTGTAAAGCTAAATTTGTAACAAGAAATGTAATTATGCGGATCGCCTTTAGCCAAGGATAAAATATTACCCCAATCAAGAACACCAAGCCTTTTATAGCGATTAAAAATTTTTTTAGCTGAATCAGTTTCGATGGAATCTAAATAAGAACACGCTCGTATACACATGTCATACATTAGATTCTTGTCATGGCTCACATACCACAATATTCTGGCTGGGAAATTTTGTGGTACTTGATGAGCAGATTTAAAGTAAATGTTTTCAATGCTAAGTGCAGGCTCAATTCTTTCATTAGGGAAAAAAGAAATATTTGAATTACTCAATCTTTCATCAAATAATTCCATTGCATAGTGCGGTTTGATAGGGACTATGTATGTTGGAATTGAAACATCGTTAAGTTTTAAAGGCCAGCATGTTTTTTCTATTGAAACAATATGTTGGGGAGAAAGATGGAGATCAGCAGGCAATTCTTCATTAGAATTATCTATTCTATGTCGTATACATATGTGTGCGTAATCTTTAATAAAAGAAATTTTATTGGTTATTTGGGTTAGAAGTATTTTGTAAATTTGAGAATTGCTTTTTTGATACCCGGCACAGAGAAATGCATCTTGCACATCCTCAGGAATACCAAGAGAATTTTTCATTGAAATAAATTCAATTTGCGAATTAGCAGCTATTTCAAGTAACTTCATGGCAATGCGTCTTAATAAAGTTGACCGCAAAGAGGGTAATAAGAAGTTTGAAGATAAACGCAACAGGGAAATTTCCATATCAGAATGGGATTGAGTATATACAAATAAAGCAATAATATGGGAATTTTTTTTGATCGTTAAAATGTTGTTACGTAAAGGATCGGACATTAGTAGTCTTATTTGTTGGTGCAACTGTCTCAAAGTTTCACTGGTGATGCTGTTTTGAAAGTCACTCGTAATATCCTTTAAATCGGCAACAGTCATTTTTGAATATTGTAGATCAAGGCCAACCAGTTGCTGCGGAAAATAGTTTTCTTGTCTGCTAAACTCATCAATTGACAATATAAACTCACCAGGAGATAAAATTTGTAGTCCATAATGATTGTTTATATAGTCAGATATTTCCGAACCTATCCATATTTCATCACGTGTAATAAACGCAAGAGCGCCAGAAAGGATGGAGTGTGTTATATGAGAAATATCTTGTAGTGTATTGTCAGAGATGGGCTTGGACAATTGATTTTGAATATCATCGAAAATATGCCCATATTCGAAGAGATTGGAATTGTTGACAATATCAATTTGTTTTGCAAATTTCATTGTTGTTTTTCGGAGTTCAGTGTTTTCCTGAGAATTAATCTCATGGAAAATAGTGTCGGCGACCTTGTATGTAAAAATATCTTGTAAATAGTCGGCTTGAAGTTGAAGGCTTTCGTTGTGAGAACCTTCAAACAGGTCAATTACAATATTTGTATCTAGTATCGCAGTAAATGGTTTTGGTTGTAATGCGTTCTCAACATAGTCAAATAATGTATCATGTTTATGTGGCCTAAGCCATATAGTAAGAATAGTTTGTGTTTTTTTTGCTCGCCCTGGTTTTTCAGAAAGTGGAGTGAAACCCAACGAACGCCAAAAAGAGTTAAGTCCATAGTCACGTCGGCATTGTAATCGAATTCCGTATGTATGAGTTGTTGTTTCGAAAAGATAATCCATCAATGATTTTGCAATGCCGTTACCTCTATGTTCATTTGAAATACATAGATGAACGATAGAAGTTACATCTTTGGATATACGAAAAAGAAGATAGCCCAATAAGGTCTGATCTTCAGATAGTGCAACGATTATGTGCTTCTTTTGCGCATAGTCGTGAAATGCCTGTTCAGGTAAAAAACCTAAAGTAGTGCAGTTTTGATCCCCCAAGGATATGACGGCTTCAAGTAATGGGGACGATCCATCAATTGGTAAAATTTCCATGCCAGCCTCCCATAAGTTAGTAAATCAATGGACATGACCATGACCATGGCTAATTTCAGGTTGAGATATCACGGCAAGGGGAATTTAGTGTTTATCTTTATAGATATACTACAACGCAAGCAGAAGAATTGGAAGTAAAAACAGGTGCCGAAAAGAATTAACTTCCCTCAGCACCTGTTTAGTGAACTTTTATTAAGCAAAGTGTAGCTTTGATGACTTTGGCTTACCCCAGTGGTACTTCTACAGCGTCGTTCATGCCAAGGGTAAGGGTAGCGTGGGTTATTTCTACCTCATACACGGTAAGCATAGGCCCTACGTTATGCGAAGTTTCGGCAAAGCCGGGGTCTTTAGCAGTCATCATAGGGGTAAGTTGTTGCAGGGTAAGGGTAGAGGGACGCGCCTTGCCGGTAATACGCACCTGTATATCGGCGGTATCCAATAGGGGCAGGGGCATAAGCGCAACGTTGGCGTTCTCGGCCATTTCTTCTATTTTTTGGTTGCCTTTAAAAGTAGAAAAATACACAAGGCGGGGGGTGGCCGGGTTATAGCCAAAGTTTACAACCCGTACGTTGGGCATGTTGTTTACACTGGTGGCAAGCGACATAAACTTTAGGGAGGCCATCTCTTGGTTAAAAAGTTGCAGTAAATCCATTTGTCATTCTCCTCTTTTGTGATGATACCCACATAATAACACTACAACCTTGACATATGTATGTCAAGGTTGTTAAAGTGGTAAAAATAAAGGGGAGGGCAAAAAGCATGAAAATACAACGTTTAATTGCTATGCTTACCGTGTTGCTGCAAAAAGAAAAAGTAAGCGCCCCAAAACTTGCCCAAATGTTTGAGGTAAGCGTGCGCACTATATACCGGGATGTAGAAACGCTGGAAATTGCGGGCATACCAATGGTTACCATGGCAGGCCCCGAGGGCGGCATTGGCATACTGCCCCAATACAAGCTGGATAAAAAGCTGCTAACCAGCCAGGATATGTCTACCCTGCTTATGGGGCTAAATACCATATCGGGCAGTGTGCAAGATACAAAGCTAAAACAAACGATGGAAAAAATAAAAGCCCTAATCCCCCAGCAGCACAGCAAAAATATACAAATGGCGGCTAACCAATTGTATATCGATTCTACCCCGTGGGCCGCCAGCCCGCACATTGCGCAAAACGTAAAACAAATACAGCAGGCGCTGGAGCATACCCGTGTACTTTGCTTTGAGTACACGGGAAGAGACCAGCAAACACAAACCCGCAAGGTGCAGCCCCACCAGCTTGTATTAAAAGAGGGCAACTGGTACCTGCGGGGGTATTGCCAGCAGCGGCAGGACTTTAGGGTTTTTAAAACCAGCCGCATGCAAAGCCTGCATATTACCCACCAATTGTTTGAGCCCAAAGAGTTTGATACCGAAATGACCGATTTTAAAAACTGGACCCATCCCAAAACCATATGGATAGAGCTGCTTGCGGATGCCAGCATGTACGAGCGTGCCTTAGATTTTTGCAAAGAAGAAAACATTACCCGGCAGCAGGATGGACAGTTGTACATACACATGCCCTTTGTAGAGGGGGAGCTGGGCTATAACTTTTTATTGGGGCTTGGCCCCAAATGCCGCTGTATTGGCCCGCAAGAGGTGTGCCGCCAGCTTGCGGCGCGGCTGGATGAAATGCGCAGCATGTACCCCAAAGAATAAAACAATGCCCCAGCGTGCAGATGCACGGCAAAAGGCAGCGTGGCCTATACTCCGGCAGGGCTGGGGTATAGGCCCTTATTTTTATGCCGTTGGGGTAGTGGCTTGTGCCTTTTAAAAACAAGGCCAATTTGCTTATAATGTATTATAAGGAGATTTGTGGCCTAAAAAGGAGGATTATGGTATATTACATATAGATAATATATGTACACCGATTGAGTATACTTACAAGCGGTAGTTGAACGCTTTTTACTCTAATAAAAGTACCTTTTACATAAATATAGAAAATAACATGGTAAGTATCACTATAAATTGTGTTTAACAAGAAAACACTTTAGAATAGGGGTTTTTAAAGCCCACAAAAAGGCTCTTGTTAAAATGCTGAAAAATTTAAGGCGGTAAAAGCGCCTATAAATAGCGTATAAACGTTAAAGTTGGATATAATGTATAGCAAAATTGTATAAAAGTAGCCGAATTATATAGAAATTACAGAAAATTAAGGCCAGTTTTACCAAAAAATAATTTTTTATCAATAAATTGTTGCATACTGTGGTCGAAAGATGATAGAATGAGGACGTTAAAAATGACCATGCCCTACTGTTTTTGTGACGGATTTGTGTAAAAACGCAGGTTTTAAATTGACGTTTTTGTGCAAATGCTGCAAAAGCATTGCATGGTGCAGGATTACGATATGTACTTGATACAGAGACACAACGCTTTTGGTGTTGGTTGTTGTAATGCCAAAATTGGCGGTGGGTGTGTGTTTTAAGTTGGGCCAAACAGTAGTTTGTTTAGTTTTTTGCCTTTCAGCCACGGGCGTACAACTGCAAACCCGGGCTGCACAGTACATATATAAATTTATATGACGTGAACGTATTTAGTTAAACAATTAACCCGATTGCAACGCAGAACCAGGGTTTTTAGAACAGGGGAGGGTTTTGTGCAAAAACGGATAAATAAAATAACAAAGGTACTGCTGATATTGGCATGCGTGCTGCTGTTTATATCAGCAATGGCATTTCAGATGTTTGCTTTGGATACGACAGGCACATCTGCAGGCCAACTGTCTCCGGTTATAACCAACCAGCCGGATTACAACCCCGACACCGGAATATCGGTGGGCGGGTTAAACTGGGATAAGCGCTTTTATTCTGGTTACGACAGGGCCTATACAGTGGGTGTAACGGGTAACCCCGACCATATATTGCTGGAAGATGACTTTGTACGGTTTTACGGCTATGGCGTATGGGCTAAGCTGGATTATCTTTTTTACAACAATGCAAGCGATGACGAAAATACGTACACCTTTACCCTTAACCAAAACAATGCCGACTATCACTCGATGCTAAGCGTTGGCTTTATGACAAACTTTGTGGTTAACGCAGACGGCACCTACAGCGGCTTTTTGGTATCGATGGAGCAAAAAAACATCACCATCCGCAAGGTGGTAAATGTAAACCTGCCCGAGCTTGCCGCCGCAAACAACGGCGGACAGGAACTGATTAAAAGCAAATCTACCATTATTTACACAGACCCAACCCCCACAGGCGTTGGCACCGGCAACACCATGCACAACATTGTACTGCGCTCCGGCTCTACTTTTTTTGAAATTGAGCGCAACGGTGCCCCGCTGTATAGCTGGAACCTTGCAGAAGCAGAGGGGACGGCAGCAATGCCCGATACCTACACAGGCGGCGGCGGGTTTGGTATTTACTCGGCGTATGCCTCGCATAACTGTAATAAACTTTCTTGGGCCTCTTTTACCGATTTTAAACTTACCGTTAAAATACAAAGCAACATTCAGGTAAACTTTATAGATATGGACGCGGTAGCCACTACCGCAGAGCACTTGGCAGACCCGCAGGTGGGCAGCGGCCTTGTTGGACAGGGCTACACCATAAACCCGCCTAAATATATAGAAGAGTACGAATTTGTAAAAGCAGATAATGAACTGGACAGCGTATACGAGGACGGCGGCACAAAACAGATTAACCTGTACTATCAGCGCCCCGCTGTTGTGCCGGACAGCCTTGGTTATTATGTAGAGTATTACAAGGGCAGCGTTGCCAAAGAAAACCAGCTTGCAACAGAGAGCCTGTCGGCGCCAGCCGGCAGCAGTGTAAGGGTAGATGTAAACAAGCACCTGCCTGCAACCGGCTACAAGCTGGGCACCATTGAGGGCAGCACCCTTATTGAAAAAGAAGGACAGATCATTACCGTAGTTTACCCAATTGACGACGGTACAGGTACCGGGGGAGAATCCGGCTCTGGTACAGGCGCAGGCTCCGAGTCTGGAAACGGCGGAGGAGCCGAATCCGGCTCGTGCACAGGGGCTTCTTCCGGCTCTGGCGGCGGCGGAACAGAATCTGGTTCCGGCGGCGGCTCGCAGTCTGGCTCTGGTGATAGTTCCGAATCCGGCACCACCGGCGGCAGGCCAGAATCTGGCTCCGGCGACGAATCTGGTTCTGGCGGTGGCGGCGAAAGCGGCTCCGGCAGCGGAGACGATTCTTCTACCGGCGGGGGAGATTCTTCTTCCTCAGATACCACCCAAAGCAGCAGCAACAATGGCGGCGGCAATGGTGGTAACGGTGGCGGCACAGGCGGAGAAACCGGTGGCGGAGACAATGGCGGCGGCGTTGTAGTAGTACCGCCCCAGTCAAGCACATCTAAGCCCTACACAGGCAGCAAAGCAGCCTCTTCTTCTAAAGGGGCGTCCAGCATATCGGCCAGCACACCCCTTACAGTGGCGTCGTCTTCGGCGTCCTCCAGGGATACCAGCAGCCAAAGCAGCAGTTCTTCGGGCGGTGGCGGCGGCGGCGGAGTGGTAGACCTTGCCACCCCCAACATACCGGGCACAGGCTTAAACACCGGCCTTACAAACGGCGGCATTAGCGGCACGTTTGGCGGCGCAATAAGCAACACGGCCTTTGTGGCCATTGGCGTTTTAATTGCAGCCGGTATGATTGTTGGCATCTTTTTAAACGATGGGCCGGAGATGGATAACGAAGAGGAATCTTCTGGCGGCAGCGCGGCAGTACCAGAGCCGGTGTTCCGCTTGCTATCTGCCAATAAAGAATATATTGGTTACGAACATAACCGTTACGATTACGAAACAGGCACTATGGAGGCGCTGGAAGTACCCAAGGCCCCGCAGGAGATAAACCTGCGCATTGGGTGGCGCATACTGGCTGTGCTTGCGGCGTGTGCGGCATCGGTAACGCTGGTGCTTACGGGCGGCCTGCAGGCACCCCTTGCATTGTTTGACCAGTGGACGCCGCTAATGATGCTGTACCTGCTGATAGAGGTAGTGGCCGGCATTATGGCATCCCGCGGCAAACCAGAGCTGTATGAGGAAGAAGATGCAAACGAGGATATTCAACCCTTGCGGCAAGGCGGCTGGAGCTAACCCCGCATTAATACAGTAACCAAAGCAGCAAAAGGAAATTTCCTTTTGCTGCTTTTTTGTTGCGGATTTGCGTACAGGGAGCGAGAGGCAACCCGATTAAAATACGCAGGTAAGCAGATAAAATATTTTACCGTTATAGTTGTAAAAATATATCGGTTTTACTATAATGTAAACATAAGCATAAATACACTTTGGCATCTGCCGGGCATTGCAACATAGCTTTTAATAAAAGCCTTGTTTGCAAGCCCGGTTATTTTTTTGGGGGGAGATAAGTATGGTAAAAGAAGTAAGTATCCAAAAAGTAAGGGAAGACGCAGAAGAGCTGTTTCGCACCGGCGGGTTTTATTGCTCGGAGGCTTTGGTGGCCTCGGTGCGCAAAAACTTAGACCCCGAAATGCCCGAAGCCATGATTTCGGCAGCATCGGGCTTTCCGGTAGGGGTGGGACGCTCTAAATGTATGTGCGGCGCTGTATCGGGCGGCGTAATATGCATGGGGTATTTTTTGGGCGCAGCATGCCCAGCAGCCCGCAGGACGAAAAAAGCCAAAACACCCTAAAGCTTACTAACGAGCTGCAGGCCGCCTTTCGCGAAGCGCATAAGGGCGTGCTGTGCTGCAGCATCCACACCAAAGGTATGGATATGGCCTCTGGCGAGCACAAGGCACAATGCACAATGCGTATCTTTTACGGGAGAAATGGCTGCAAAAACAGCCGAGATTATTGCAAGAGAGCTAGAAATACAGGTAGTGGGATAAAATTAAACCGGTGCGCTGGGGGCGCCGCCAATGGAGGAAAAGTATGAACCTTATTAAAAAAATTCCGGTGCCTGCGGCTGGCCTTGCGCTGGGGCTTGCGGCACTGGGCAACCTTATAATGCCCTATAGCGTGGCGGCACGCTATGTGTGCGGTGCCTTGTCTTTTATTTTGCTGTTGTGGCTTAAGCTGCGCTTTATAACCGATTTTGCGGGCGTTAAAAAAGAGCTGGAAAACCCGGTGGCGCTTAGCGTACTGCCTACCTTTACCATGGCGTGGATGCTGCTGGGATACCTGATGCAGATAAACGGCGCCTACTGGAAAGTAGCAGGTATTGCACTGGCAATAAAGGTGCTGTGGTATGTGGTGCTTGTATTGCAGTTTGTTATTATAGGCATATTTGGGGTGCGTTTTGTGCTTAAATTTAATATTAAAACAGTATTTGCCAGTTGGTTTATTACTTTTGTAGGGTTTGTGGTTGCCAGTGTAACCGCCCCCGCAATGCAAGCACAGCTATTGGGGCAGGTGTTGTTTTATGTAGGGCTGGTACTGTATTTGGTACTGCTGCCGGTGGTTTTGTACCGCGTATTTAAAGTAAAACAAATACCCGAACCCGCCTGCCCCACCGTGGCTATTTTTGCCGCACCCATTGGGCTGCTGCTTACCGGCTATTGTAGCGTGTTTGAAAAACAAGGCTTTGTTTTTTATCTGGTTTTGGCGCTGGCTGTGGCAAGCTACCTGTTTGTACTGGTACAAATGCCAAGCTTGCTTAAACTTAAATTTTACCCCAGCTATTCTTCGTTTACATTTCCTCTGGTTATTTGCGCCGTTGGGTTTGCAAGGGTAAGTGCCGCTGTACAGCAGGGTGTTATGGCCCCTGTATACAAGGTGCTTGCTGTAGCCGCCACCGTTATTGCCGTGCTAATTGTGGCATATGTGCTGGTGCGCTACTGCCTGTTTTTGTTTGCAAAGCCCAAAGCGCAAAAAGAAGCATAGCAGGTAGATGGCTTATAGCAGATTGCTGTAATGGCATTTTGCAGCTTTGCTAAAATAGTACAATACATAAGCAGGCAACAGCATTTGTAATAAAGTGCTGTTGCCTGCTTTTTTGCAGTGCTGTTTAAGGGGCAAAGGCTGTTTTACAGATAGGAAAAGATAGAAAAAGATAGAAAAAGATAGAAAAAGATAGGAAAACATATACCCTGCCGCCCTTTGCTTTAACCATAAGGGCATAAAGGGCAGGTGCACCTGTGCACAGGCGGCAAATAACATGTAAAGGCGTAAATATACAGCATATACACTCGCCCGCTTTGCCGCCAAAAAAATATAGTAAAACGGGTAAAAAACTGAAACAAAAACGCCGCTAAAAAAGTATTAATAACAGGGCTAAAAATGCAAAAAGGCCCATTTTGGTGTATTTAGGTGGCATTTGGCGTGCAATACTAAATAATAAAGTAAATTTTATATGTAAAATTAAATGCGTATTATTTGTGGCTTTTGCCAGTTTATTTTGGCTCTCATTTTTACAAAAAAATACGTGGTACCGGGGTGTGACCCCGCCCGTGCTAGATTAAAGGTAAATTAGTGCCAACCACCGCCCTATTTTATAATAGCTACTAAAAATGAACATAAAACTTGGCTAACCGTAAAAAAACAAGCCTAACAAAATGAGACATACTTTTGTGGTGGGCGTTTACTTTTGCTAAAATCTACTCTTTGTAGAGTTGCATAAAACATGCTAAAATACCAACACACAATTGGCCGGTGCAAAAAATACTGTTGGGGTACGGCAAATTTGCGCGGGGTAGTATGCCCATATGGGGCTGCAAGGTGTGGTAATTTTAATGTGATGAGGAGGGCCAAATGCAGCAGGAAATTTATAGGTTACCGCCACAAACGCTGGCGGGTAAGGTGTGGCAGCACTTTTTACGTAGCGGCAAAAAGCATTTATTTATTACGGGCAGTATCGGGATAGGCAAAACAACGGTACGCCAAGCGCTGCAAGGTGGCCTGGTGCTGTGCGGCGGCGCCGAAAGCCGCGCGGTGCGCGGTACCCGGCAAGAAAAACCAAAACGCATAGTGTTAAATACCCTAAAGTGCCCCGCCAAAGAAATTGTAATTGGCAGGCCCGCCCCCAACAAAATGCAGGCAGATGAAGAGGGCTTTGCCAAAGCGGCAACCCTGCTGTTGTGGTGCGCCACCCAGCCGGGTGAGTGGATGGTAATAGACGAAATTGGCTGGCTAGAAAGCTCTACCCCCGTGTACCAGCAAGCAGTGCGCGGCTGCCTGCAACAAAAGCGTGTGCTGGCCTGCCTGCGTAAAGACGATACCGAATTTTTGCAGGAGCTGTACGCCTGCGAAGATGCCTATATAGAAGATTTGGATAATCTACTGCCCCAAGCAAGCCCACCACCCGTGCAAAGCTATTGGGTGTGAGAGATAAAATAGGGATTTTTCTATGATTAATTGATAGATAGTGTATATAAAAATATAACTTATGAATGAGAAAGGGAATTTGTATGCCACGTGAAGGATTGAATGCTAATTGGAATTATGCAAAAGCGCCGGTTGCGCTGTCCGCTGACGAATGGAAGAGACAAGAGCAGACAGGAGAGTATTTATTTGATTCTCAAATGCGCGAATTAAAAAGGATTATTGATAATTTTTCTGTTGTAGAACACACAGGTGGCACAAATTTAGGTACTAGAAATATTGGGATTGTTGGAGACCGTGGTACTGGTAAAACCTCGCTTGCCAAAACGTACCAAGCGGTTTTGAAAAATTGGGGCTATTATGTTTTTGATTTGGTTGACCCATCTGTATTTGAGCAACATCTTAATATTTTAGAAATCTTGATCAGCAATATTTATGATGTAATTAACCCCGCAGAAAATCTGTACGATGATAATACACATGCTTTAAGAACGGGAATTTTAATGGCGCTTAAAAAGCTTACTAAAACATTAGCAAATGAGCGGCAAAAAGAAGCATGTTTTTGCGAGAAAAACCCACCAATTGAAGTATTAAACGAAATACAAAATCGACTTGCTCTTGATGACACAATTGGCAAAATTTTAAGTGAAACAGCCCATTTTCTTAAAACGCAGAACAAAAAAGTTAAAGACTTTGTTTTAATTATAGATGACATCGATTTACTTAATAATACTATTAGCAATAATTTGATTTGTGATATTTTGAAATATCTTGATACCAAATTAATTGTCATTTTGTGCTTTAGAGAATCACAACTACAACTTTCTTTGTTGAATGAGTCTATTGTGGAATATAAAGAACTTCTCACCCCCAATGCTGCATTTGGGGCGGGCCAATTTGTGACGCTGGATGAACTCTCGATTCAAAATACGAATAAGTTAAATAAACTGATTCCTAAGTCTCACAGGGTTTATATGTTTTCTCCCAAAGAGCTTGCTGAACGTAGTATGAGTGAGATTTTAAGTGTAGTATATGGTAGGGAAAATACCGCCATTGGCAATGAGAGCTATGATAGGATTCGGGGATATAAGAAGACGGCAAAAGAATGGGTTTATGATACTGTTTATAAACGTACAAATTTAAGCATTAAGCCCATTGATGAAAGGGAGGAAACTTCCTTTTTTATGCCAACCAATATCCGTGATTTACTGCAACTGGCAGAGCTACTCGAAAGCCAAATGCAAACTTTAGTACGGGTTGATGAGAAAACTGTAGCGAAGTACAAATCGAACCTTGAAAAATTTTATGAGTACTTTAAGGGGCGCGCTTATGAGGCACTTTCTCCTTCAATGGCGTCTTTTTTAAAGGGATGGGTGATAAAAGATTCCTACCAAAAAATCATTCTTGTTACAATTTTATTCATGATATGTTTGCAGAGCTGCCTAAAGATGAAATGCCACCTCTGATTTAAGCAATTACCAACCATATAACATAACAATTGGCGATATTTATGAAGTTTTGGAAGATTATAAAGACCGCATATGCAAAGTTGAGTTAGATTATTTTTTTGTTTATGCCATTAAGGTCTTTTATTCTCTAGAGCTTACATCCCTATTTTACGAAGCAGTTGTTAATAAGTCGGCAGAAGAGAACGAGAAAAAAGCAGATAAGTATTTACAATTGGTAAATGTACAAATTATGCCCCAAAGATTTCAGTATTATAATTATCGGGGTAAAAAGATAGAAAATGAAGACATAGTAAAGTATGTTAATGACTGGAGCGAAAACTTTGACGAATTAATGAAAAAAATAGTAGGATCTGAAGTGAGCGTTTCTGGGGATGTGCGTGTTGGTATACAAAAAGCAACAATTCCTTTTAAATATCGCTATTTATATAATGAGGAAGAAGTGGAGCTAATCAGTAATACGAGCTATTTTTTCGATCCTTATGTGATATTTGGAAAACGCGTTTATTTTAATGATGTTGTTTCAGTATATAGTAGGATAAATGACTGTAAAACGAGGTTACCTTATATTTTTATATCGATGTTTCATATAGATATGTTTGTGAGGATAACTTATAGTAGTAAGCGAGCTATTGAAGGGAGCAGAAAGGAAACAATTTATTCTGTGGCCATGGGAGCAATGGAAAGATTTTTGACCAGTACTTTTAGTAGTGAGAGGAGAGAAAATCGTTTGCTACAACAAATGTCAGAGTATTTTGGAACATATTTTGGATTGCAAGATGAAAATGAAGAGGCAACAAGAATATTTTATGACTTTCCATATAAAGAAGATACTCGGCAAGTGTTTAATGATATAAATATTTTGACAGAAGAATCTAACGAAGTAGCCATAGAGACAGATTCTCTTGATGAACTTATAGAGGAAGTTTTTAATAAAATAAAAAACAAAAGAGTGATATTGCCTTATCTTAAGGCGCTTTCCAAATATCCCCACTTGTCTTCAGCAGACCAGGATGAGGTCAAGATGATTCAAGAGCGACTTGCTGTTTCTGGTGCACAGTACAAACAAAAATATAAAAGCATAATTGCAGATTTGATGTGGAAATATTTCTGGAATAAGTAAAAATCGTTGCGCCCCAAATAGGAGGTGAGCTTACCTGAATACGCTGGATAGGTTTATTCGTATTATCTATCGCGAACAGACATTGGCGGAGCATCTAACGCTTGATACGGGAGAAGAAAATCCGAATTTGGCGACGGATAAAAAAATAGAAACATCCTTTCAATTAAGTAACGGTGATTTTAAACATAAGATTCGTAACTTGTATCTTTCGACTTATCCTGATAACTATAGCCCAGATGAAGTGGATGAAATGCTTGCTTGGATAGAACAAAATTTAAGCAACAGCAGCAGAAGAAGAAATTGTAATGCCATCGATTTGTTGATAGTCACTGTCCAAAAGTTGCTGTTTTACAAAAATGGAGAAATTACAGTTTCGTTTGACAAATTTTTAGTGCTTAATGGTTTTATAAATAAAATAGATCAAAATGTATTGTATAGCCTGTTTCTTGCTATAAATCCAGTACAGGGGCATAATCACCGTAATTTAATCACTCACGACAATTGTCGGCTTAAAAAATTCTTTCAAATGGTATGTCAGAAAATCACATGCACCTTAAGGGGTCAGGCTATACTACCGATATGAACTGGTATCATTTTTGTTCAAACCCTAGGTTTTCGCGGTGGTCTACAAGCGACTTTATACCGAAAAATACTATTTTTGGCAAGCCAGAAAATATTTTGGCGTTTGATAAACTTCGCGTGTTGCGTTACTACTTAGTGCAGATTTGTTATCCGGAGGATTTCATTTGCGAACAGTTTTGCCTTAATGGAGATGATTGGCTGCATATACTTTTTGCGGACAGGCATTATGAAGTGCTTATGATGGGGTTTTCTCGCAAAATACACTATTTGCAAAATATTGCAGAGCAAATTAGTGGGCGGAACGCATATGGAGCCAACAAACATATTGTTGAAGAGAGGGAGTTACTGCAAAAGGCATTTTATCTTTATTTAGGAGGGGAGCTTTCTCCTCTACAGGTATATTTATTAAATACCTATATTTTAGGGGTTAGTCAGTTTAAGTTTTTCTTTTATCAAGATAATGTCAATATGGGGTTTGAAAAATTTAAATGGGCTGAAAAAGTGAAAGAACATTTTTTGCCAAATGATTATAACGATAAAATATATGAAACTGTGTTTGATAAGTACTACAGTGAAGAGCGGGTAACCCAAATAGAATTTAGAATTACCCCAGGGTCATATAAAAAATTGTTAGAAATAGTTAAATCATTAGATAAAGCAAATGATAAAGTGTATGAATACTATCATGAAAAAGATCCTACAAGGGAAAAAATTAAGTATGGATTGATTCTTCACTACATTAAAGAAAAAGAAGAATTTGAGTTGGAGGATGGGCTTTCTCGAAAAGAAAATTATCTTGCCAAATTGCAAAAAAGTAGCAAAGATTTATATGCTCTTATAAGTAACGGTAATTTAAGCCAATTTGATGACAACACAAGCGATAGCATTGGTTATTATATTAATAAAATTATTGGAATTGATACTGCCAATTATGAGCTTAACTGCCGCCCAGAACTTTTTGGATATACATTTAGAAAACTTAGAGAAGAGGCGGCAAAAAGTCACCATTTGTATTTCACCTATCATGTTGGAGAGGATTTTAACACTATATCAAATGGCTTGCGGGCAATTGATGAAGTTATTGAGTTTTTACAGTTTAGGCGTGGTGATCGTTTGGGACACGCAATAGCTTTGGGCATCAGTGTCAAAAGGTATTTTGAAGTCAAACGCAAAAAGGTAGTGTCCAGATTAGAAGAATATTTAGATGATATTGCTTGGATGTATGGCGTTTTGGTTGAAAATTCATCTTCTGATAGTGAGGTTTTAGCTTATTTAATTCTTGAATTTAACAAATATAAAAATATGTATTTTATGCAAGGGGAAGAGTTTTCTATTTTTGATTATATGGATGCATATAACCTGCGAGGGGATGCTCCAAATAAATGTGAAGAATTTTATGATTTGGATGCCATACAGTATCAAAATATAATTGCGAAAAATGGTTTGCTTTTGAATTATGAAAAAAATAACCATGAAACAAGTTTTTCAAACTCCAAAGCTAGGAAGCTGTACTACAAGTATCATTTTTCAAGGTACCACAAAGAAGCTGGACGCAAAGTGTTGGTTTTTGATGTAAATGATTTATACATAAAAGCAGTAGAACTTTGCCAGCATTTTCTTAAAGATAAGATTTGCAATCTTGAAATAAGTATTGAAACAAATCCATCATCCAATCGGAAAATATCATACATAAACAAATATATAGATTTACCGCTGATGAATTTTGCACCCTTAAACGGGAGTGATGAAGATTCGACGATTTTAGTTTCAATCAATACCGATGACAGTGCTGTTTTTCAAACCGATTTGCAGGCAGAATATGCTTATGTTGTAGCTGCGCAAATACGGGAAGGCGGAGACATAGAAAAAGTATACAATTATGTGGAAACACTGCGAAAAAATTCTTATGTTACTAGCTTTCTTAAATAAAATGGTTTTTTGTCAGTGGCATTGAGTGTGTAAATGAGTTTTTGAGGATTGCAAAGATCGATAAAGACCAATTGTATTAAAAGTGATTATGCACTTTTAAGGCAAGTAACTTTTGTTACTTGCCTGTTTTTTTTACTCATAAAGCGAGGCACCAGAAAACACACAAGGGCGGGGGGCAAAAACAACACTGCGTTTACAACAATATACAGGTACAAAGGGGAAGACCCATACTGGTACCTTATGGGGTACAGGTAGCAGTCTTTAGCGGTAAATGCCACAAAGCAAACCACAAAAATAACCGAGAGTACCAGCAATGTGGCAGAGATATATTTTAGCTTCATAAATGCCCCTTATGGTATGTTTTAGTATTTAAAAAAGCGCTGTGCAAACACCTGTGCACAAGTGTAGCAAAAACAAAAACGGAGCGCAACATGGCAATGCGCTCCGTTTTTTTGTGTTATTTAGTTTAGGATTGGGGCAACCACAAAACCTACAATTTGCGGTGGTTTTTGTGCTTTACCTCTGCCATAAACTGCTTCATTTCTTTTTTGCTGCCAAACATACGGCTTATCTTTTCGTTTTCTGTTTGGCGAGAGTCTAATTGCGAGTAAGTAAGCTCTCGGCTTAGTTTTTGCCAGCTTTCGTACCGTTTTTGGGGCAGGTTGCCGTTTTGTATGGCGGCCTGTATGGCACAGCCCGGCTCTGTATTATGAGAGCAATCGCTGTATTTGCACAGGGCGGCCAGTTCTTCTATATCTTCAAATGTTTTAGAGATATTGCCGGTGTATATTTGCAGTTCGCGCATACCGGGGGTATCTATTACCACACCGCCGCCCGGCAGTGCCAGCAGTTGGCGGTGGGTGGTGGTGTGCCTGCCCCTGTCGTCTTTTTGGCGTATGGTTTGGGTGTGCAAAACCTCGGTGCCCATTAAACGGTTGATAAGGGTAGATTTGCCCACGCCCGAAGACCCTATAAAGGCCACGGTAGTGCCGGGCTGTACGTAGGCGGTAAGGGCATTTAGGCTTTGGGGATTTTGGGCAGAGCAATAAAGTGTATCTACCCCCACGCTTACATCTAAAAGCTGGTGCATCTTTTGGGGCAGGTTCTGGCATAGGTCGGCTTTGGTTAGCACAATTACAGGGGTGGCCATGCTATCCCATGCAATGGCAAGATACCGCTCTAGGCGACGCAGGTTAAAATCGGCATTTAAAGACATACAGATAAAAATGGTATCTATATTGGCAGCAATTGCCTGTTGTGCCGCTGCGCTCCCTGCCTCTTGCCGGGCCAGCAGGGTTTTGCGGCTAAGGATGTGGTGTATAACGGCGTTGCCGGTGTTAGCGCTTTGCCGGTCTATCATCACCCAGTCTCCCACAACGGGGTAATCGGTTTGCGCGGAGGCATTGTGCGCCAGTTTGCCCGATACAGCGGCGGTTAGTTCTCCCTCTTGGCACTCGACGGTATAAAGCTCTCGGTGCTGGCGGGTAATGCGGGCAAGGTACAGGGGGTGGTATGGGGTGGCCTCTTGCTCAAACCGGGGTGTAAGGCCGTACTTATGTAAAGTAGTATTCAATGTTTTATATATTCCTTTCGCAAAACATACCCATCCGCTTTGCGGCAATAAAAAAGGCGCAGTTACCCACTGCACCACAAATCAGGCTGGGATGCAGGGCATCCGGCCGTTTTTTGCAAGGCGTTTGGGTACACAAAATAAGCGGGCAAAGCCCTGCTTTTGGCACACAAATTATTTCCTTACAATACGGCAGACATCAGGCACACCCCTATTAATTTTATTACAATCTATAAATAACATGTAAACGCGGCTTTGTCAATAAGGGGCAATGGCACGCCCGAAGCAGGGTGTTGTGGTATGGTTTTTAATGCCAAAATAAAGCTAAAAAACACGATGAAACGCTTTGACAGTACAGGGCGAATCTGATAAAATTACCTTGTCCGATATCTTATTACAAGCATATCGGTTTTTTTGTAGGAAACTCGTATTGTTTTTTAAAACAATACGATACTGCGGGAGGAAAAAATGCTGTTTCCGTGGAGCGGACAGGGCATACAGTGGTTTACAGATGCCAGCAGGTACACCGGCTTTCATGCCCGGTTGGCAGAGCAAATACGCCCCTATCTTGGCAGCGGGCAAACCATGTGCGGCATTGGCTGCGGGCTGGGTTTTTTAGATACCCAGCTGGCGCAGGACGTAAGCCACCTTACCTGTGTGGACAGCAACGAAGCAGCTATACAGGCGCTTACCCAGCGGGCGCACAGGCAGGGGATAAGCAACATAACCCCGCTTTGTATGGATGTAGAGGAGCTGAACGGCCAGTTTGACACCCTGCTAATGAGCTTTTTTGGGCGCAGCGGCGAAGAGTTTTTTTCTTATTTTCGGCTGGCTAAAAAGCGTGTGATACGGGTGGTAAATGCGGGCAGCAGTGGGGGGCTATACCCCGGCAAGCACCGTAGGCACAACCGCACCACCATTACCGATGTAGAAAATCAACTACAGCAAAAGGGGATGCACTACACCCTATTGCGTTGCAAGCTGGAGTTTGGCCAGCCGCTGTGCAGCGCCGCCGATGCGGCGGCATATGTGCAAACGCAAGCGCCAAATGCCACCCCACAAGAGATAGAGGTATTTTTACAGCAAAACCTGCAAGCCACCCAAAGCAAAGAGTTTCCGCTTTATTTACCCAACCCTAAAGATCTTGGCGTTTTGGTAGTTGAGGTTGCGGGGGCGTAGACTTGCTTTATAGAGAATAGCCCTTACTTTCTTATAACTAAGAAAGTAAGCAAACCGCGAAGAGGCAGGTCGTTTTTGCGAAGCAAAACGCCGACTCGTTCATCGGCGAGACCGCGAAGCGGCGTGCGGTTTTACGAAGTAAAACGCCGGGTAGTATCCGGCGAGCACTGTTCTGGGAACCTTGCGATGGTTTCCAGACCCTCCGCCTGCAGATATGAAGCGTCCGCGTCAATTTGCAAAACAGCACTTAATGACATTCGCAAATTGTATGCGCTCCCGCGATTTAAAATAAGGGCGGCGAGACTTTTTACCTTTACTATATTAAGCGGAATTTTTTGATTATTAAAATATAGTAGACTTGTAAAATTCTTTTATTTAAAGATAGTTTTGATTATTTTTACTGATTTTATTTAAAATGCGAAGCCGCAGCAAAATGTGTATGTACCGCGAAGCGGTGTGTGGTTTTCGACGAAGGCGAAAATGCGGGCGCATCCCGCAAACACCGCGAAGCGGCGTTTCGTTTTTGCCCGTAGGGCAAAATGCAGGGTCGTTATCCTGCAAGTAACAAAGTACTGTTGAACATTTTGCAGGCGAAGCATCCTCTTGCGGCTGGGGGTCTGGGGGTATCCGCAATAACCCCCAGCGCTTCTTTGATACTTTCTTGGCGACAAGAAAGTATATTAAAATTCTACATCTTAAAGAAAAGCGGTGGAAACATGCAAAACAAAAACAACCTGCAAAAGGGCAAACAGGGGTACCACATAAAGCTGTTTGCTATGCTGTTGTTTTTGTTGTTTGCTGTATTGCTTTCCATCACATTGGGGCGGTACGCCATATCGCTAAAAGAGCTGGCGGGTATATTGTTCTCCCGCGTGGGCAATATAGACGCATTTTGGTCGCCTCAGCAAGAAACAATCCTGTTTAATGTGCGCTTGCCCCGCATTTTTATGGCCTGCCTTGTGGGGTGCTGCCTTTCGGCGGCGGGTGCCTCATACCAAGGGGTGTTTCAAAACCCTATGGCTTCGCCCGATATTTTGGGCGCATCCAGTGGGGCGGCTTTTGGCGCAGCGCTGGCTATTTTATTGCAGCTAAACCGCCGCATGGTAACGGTGTTTGCCTTTTTGTTTAGCCTTGTAACCATTGCGCTGGTGTTGTTTATTAGCAAGCAGGCCAAGGGCAAACGGGTGCTGGGGCTTATTTTGGCGGGCATTATGGTATCGTCTTTGTGTACCTCGGGCACCTCTTACATTAAGCTGGTGGCAGACCCTAACAATATCTTGCCGGAGATAACCTATTGGCTTATGGGGTCGCTGGCAAAAACCCGTAACGAGGATGTTTGGTTTGCACTGGTGCCCATGGTAATTGGCCTTGTGCCGCTTATGTTGGTGCGTTGGCGCATCAACCTGCTAACCCTTAGCGACGAAGAAGCCCGCACCATGGGCGTAAACGTGCAGGCCGTGCGGGTGGTGGTAATTGTGTGCGCCACATTGGTAACGGCGGCAAGCGTTTCGGTAAGTGGGCTAATAGGTTGGGTGGGGCTTGTAATCCCGCATTTTGCGCGGCGCATTGTGGGCAACAACTACCGTGCGCTTATGCCGGCCTCTATGTTGTGTGGGGCCATCTTTTTACTGGTGGTAGACAATGTATCGCGCAATGCGCTGGCTATAGAAATACCCATTGGCATACTCACCTCGTTTATAGGCGCACCCTTCTTTTTATGGCTGATTACTCGTCGGGGGGAAACCGTATGAGCATAGAGGTAAAAGGGGTGTCGTTTTCGTATTATCACCGCAAAAAAAATGCCGATGCGCCGCAGGTGCTAAATGACGTTAGTTTTGCCGCCCTGCCGGGAGAACTATTGGCGGTTGTTGGTCCAAACGGAGTGGGCAAAAGCACATTGTTTAGGTGCATGCTGGGGCTTTTGCATGGGTACACCGGGCAGATAGAAATAGAGAGCGAAGCGCTGCAAAGCCTAAGCGCAGAGGCCCTGGCACGCAAAATTGCCTATGTGCCGCAGTCTCACAGCCCCTCTTTTAATTACAGCGTACAAGATATGGTGCTAATGGGCACCACGGCGCAAATGGGGCCGTTTTCTTCCCCGGGGGAGCCCCAAAAAGAAATTGCCAGGCAGGCGTTAGAACTGCTTGGCATACAGCACCTTGCCGCCCGTGCGTTTTTGCGCATAAGCGGGGGAGAGCGCCAACTGGTGCTAATTGCGCGTGCCATTGCCCAAAAGGCAAAGGTGATTATTATGGACGAGCCCACCGCAAACCTAGATTACGGCAACCAAATACGTGTGTTGGGCAAGGTAAAAGAGCTGGCGCAAAGCGGGTACACCATTATACAATCTACCCACAGCCCAGACCATGCCTTTTGGTTTGCCAACCGCGTACTGGCGCTAAAAGATGGGCGGGTGGCGGCGCTTGGGCCGCCGGCGCAGGTGCTAACCCCACAGTTAATAAGCGGCTTATACAATGTAGAGGTACAGGTAGAAGCAATGGGCAGCAGCTTTGGATGCGTGCCTGTGTTGCCAAAGCAAGGGGAAAGGGAGTAAGTTTCTACATCTTTAGGTGGTACTTTTCTTGCGCAGAAAAGTACCAAAAGGCGCTGGGAACCTTGCGATGGTTCCCAGACCCTCCGCCCGCAGGCATGAGGCGTCCGCGCCAGTTTGCAAAACAATACTTAATGACATTCGCAAATTGTATGCGCTTCCGCAATTCAAAATAAGGGCGGCGGGATTTTTTGCCTTTACTATATTAAGCAGAAGTTTTTGATTATTTTTACTGATTTTATTCGAAATGCGGAGCCGTGGCAAAACACGTATGTCATTATGAATTGTTGAGTGTTTTGCAGGCGTAGCAACACTATGCGGCTGGGGGTCTCCGCAATAACCCCCAGGACTTCTTTGGTTCTTTCTTAGTCATAAGAAAGAACATTAAGATTCTACATCTCGAACTAACTAGTTTTGTCTAAAAGGCAGATTGTTAAATATTTTATACAGGATAGACCTTACTTTCTTATAACTAAGAAAGTAAGCAAAGAAGTTCTGGGAACCTTGAGATGGTTCCCAGGCCCTCCGCCCGCAGGTATGAAGCGTCCGCGCCAATTTGCAAAACAGTACATAATGGCATTCGCAAATTGTATGCGCTCCCGCAATTTTAAATAAGGGCGGCGGGACTTTTGACTTTTGCGCAAACTTAGTTCAAAAGGCAGGTTAATAGCTTCGCACTTTGGATAAGATAAGCAAAATAATGTACTGCAGATAAATCCCGTTAAAAACAAAATATGCTTTTAGCGGTTTTTAAATAATCTTTAATAAATAACGCATGTAGGAGGAGAAAACATGAAAAAAAGAATTTTAGCACTGTTTCTATCCGTTATGCTGTTGGCAGCACTAATGGCAGGCTGCTCGGCACCTGCTTCCAGCGCTTCGGCAGCCCCAAGCTCTGCACCGGTATCCTCGGTACCGGCAGGCCCCGTATCCTTTACCGATGACGCAGGCCGTGAGGTAGAAGTACCCGCAAGCATTACCAAGGTGGCCCCCAGCGGTGCCATGGCACAAATGTTTGTAATGGCTTTGGCACCAGACCTAATGGTAAGCATTGCTTCCGAGTACAGCGAAGCATCGCTGCCCTTTATTAAAGAAGAAGTAAGCAGCCTGCCCGTAATTGGCGCGTTTTACGGCGAAGAAAACCTGAACCTGGAAGAAATTGCCGCCCTTGGCGCCGAAGTGGTTGTAGACATTGGCGAAGCCAAAAAAACCATTGTAGAAGATATGGACAGCATTACCACAGCCACCGGCATTGCCGCCGTGCATATTGACGCCGCCACCGCCACAGCGGGCGACGCTTTTAGAACATTGGGCAAACTGCTTGGGCGTGAAGCCGAAGCCGAAGTATTGGCAAAATACTGCGATGATACCTATGCCTCTGTGCAGGATATTATGGCAGCCGTGGGCGAAGAAAACAAAACATCGGCCATGTACCTGCTGGGAGACAGCGGCTTAAACGTAATTGCCACCGGTTCTTTCCATGCCGAAACCTTTAACCTGCTTACCAACAACCTTGCAGAGGTAGACGACCCCTCCTCTCGTGGCAGCGGAAACGAAACCGACCTTGAGCAGATTATGATGTGGGACCCGGATGTTATCTTTTTTGGCCCCGGCAGCATTTACCAAACAGTGGGCGAGGATGCCGCATGGGCAGAGCTGAAAGCCATTAAAAGCGGCAGTTATTACGAAATTCCCTTTGGCCCCTATAACTGGATGGGCAGCCCTCCCTCTATTAACCGTTACCTTGGTATGCTGTGGGTGGCAAAGGTGCTGTACCCAGAGCAAGCTACCTATGACCTGTACGAGAAAGTAGCCGAATTTTACAGCATTATGTATGGGCACGACCTTACACAGGCCGAATATGACGAACTAACCAAAAACTCTTTGCCCAAAGCATAAACAAATACTTGCCGCCCCTGTTATGCTATATGGCGGGGGCCTTTTTGTGTCTTTTTGTGGGAGTGTTTAGACGATGCGAGACGTAACCGAAAAGCAACTGCCTAAAAAATAGCCGCAAACCGGTAGCGCATAACATCTGTTTTGTCGGCGTGTAAATAGTACAAAAGCATTGTTTTATAAAACAAACGCTCTATAGTATAATATAACAAACAAAAGATGCAAAGGAGACAAAATGGGGCACACACATATTATTACATCCTATGTAAGCATAAACGAGGACGAAAAACTGTTTGCCTTTGGTGCCTCTGCCGCGCAGGTTAAAGAGGTAGACGGCAAAATATATGAGAAAAAAGAGGACACTGCCCATAACTGGGGGCTGGAGCGCCGGGGTGGCTACAGTACCGAATTTATAGAGGGCAAGCTGGTGGCCGTTTTATTGCGCAAAGCACAAATACACAAATACACATTTGGGGTTAGAATGTGGTTTTGTGGGGTGTGTTACACATTTAGGGCATACAAAAACAGCCTCCCCAATAAAAGAGGATAGGCTGTTTTTTTGTATAAATATTTACGATAGAAAATAAAAATTACTTTTCTTCTTCGGCAGGTTCAGCTTCGTCCTTTTCGCTGCCTTCCAGCATAACCGAATAATCGGGGCTGTTGTCCTCAAAGTCGGTTTCGTCCAAGTCAAACTCATCGGCAGGGGCGTCCAGCACGTCCAAATCGCTTAAAGAAATAGAGGCAACGTCACCGGCAGAGGGCTGGTTGGCAGCCTTTTCGGCAGGTTTTTCTTCCTTTTCGCCCTCTTCGGTATCCTCTTCTCCGCTCTGCTTTTTCTTCCACTTTTTATAAATAACCCAGCCGCGGTGTGCGCCCGCAACCACCAGTAATACCGAGATAACTACCAGCAGCCACTGCACCAATTCCCACTGGGCAAAGGGAACCTCTAAAAGCGCTTTGATGTTGGAATACAGCACATATACACAGGCTACCATAACAATGGTGTCAATCAATACAAACCCTCCAAGCGTAATTGTAACATTATAGCAAAATACTTCTGCAATCATACCATATTTTGCGCCGCTGTAAAAGAGAAAGCGATAAAACATAAAATGTATTTTTAAAATAAATTTGTGTGTAATAATACAAAAAAGGTTGACATAAGGGCCAAGCATCTTTATAATGCAAACACTTTTGCCAATAGTAAAATTTTTGTATCAACAAATTATTTTTTAACTGGGGAGGATAAAGGTACAAAAGCACCAACTGGGGAGCACTATACTGGCATGCTTAAGAGGAGAATAAAATGACATTTATACGAACAAAAAAGATTATTGCGGGCATTGCTGCGTGCATTTGTTTGCTTGCCCTGCTGCCGTTTGCCACAGTGCAGGGGGCGGTACCGCCAGACGCATACTTTCCAAATTTAAAGTGGGTTGGCCTTGGCCCCAATGATAATAATTTTTGGGATAATATGTTGTTTGGCGGCGGGCTCAACTCTCTTGTTACAAGTAACGGCAGCCAAGAGGATTTGCAAACCTTTATCGACGGAACAAACCAGCAAATAAGTATGACAGATATTGGGCTGTACGCACACGATGGTATTTTGGAAATAGACAATGAGCCCATTGTATTAAATAATCAATCTTTGCAAATAGGTAACTTTATATCGGGCACTCAAAGTGATATAAAGGCCGCGCCGGGCTATACTGGCGCATTGTTTAAGCCGGTAGGCAATGTAGTGCTGCGTTTTTACGGCACTGTAATTGATGGCAATAATACCGCAACCTTGTTTGATTTAAGCGAGTGTACCAGCCTTACCATTTTGGGCTCTTACCTTGGGGCGTGGGGCAGCCCCAACATAACCGAATTTTTGAATGCCAAAAACCTTGTGGCGCCAGCCGGTAAAGACGGCGGCTCTATAGCATGGGTGCCAAGCGGCTGCCGCCTTACCGTAGTAGGGGGCAAATACGATGGTACCGGCGTTGCGGCCAATAATGGCGGCGCAATATATGCCCAAGGCGGCGCCAAGGTAACACTGGTTAATGCAGAGTTTTCAAACTTTTTGGCTGCCGGCAACGGCGGCGCGGTGTATATGGAAGCCGGTGCAAACCTGATAGTGGAGAAACCCGAGCACCTGGGCATTACCAGCGGCAAATATGCCACCGCATTTGCGGGTTTTCAAACCAAATTTACAAATTGCGAAGCAGAGGATGGCGGGGCTATCTTTTTAGAAAGCCCCATTACAGATATGCTCTCTGTTGCAAACACGGTTTTTAGCGGCAACAGTGCCGCCGTTGTGGGCGATGCCCCGTCCGACTTTGTAAATGATTTTGCCTCAGTTTTATCCGGCAACACACCTACAAGCGGGTTTACCACCATATTAAACAGCGCCGATGTAAACTATGCACAGGCAAACCAGCCCAACAGTGATGTAACGGTGCAGTTTGTTGTGGCAGAGGGCCCGGCGGTTGCGTCCCAAACCATTGCGGCGGGCACAGTGGCTACCCGCCCGCAAGACCCTGCCAAAAATGGCTATAGCTTTGATGGCTGGTATAAAGAAAGTACCTATGCCACCAAATGGAACTTTTTAGATGCTGTAAACACAGATATTACCCTGTATGCCCGGTGGGTGCCAGAGGCGGCTTCGTCCTCTACACCGCCCACGCCGGTGGCATATTACACCCTTACCTACCTTGCCAATGGCGGCAGCGGCGCACCCCCGGCAAGCACAAGCCATGCGGCGGGCAGCGCGGCGGGTATAGCAGGCGCAGGCGGGCTAACACGCAGCGGCTATGTTTTTGACGGCTGGCGCGACGCAGCGGGTGGCCGCTACGGGGCGGGCAGCCAGGTAATCATGAATGCAGACGTAACCCTGTGGGCGGTTTGGGTACCGGTGCAGGCGTATTCTTCCGGTTCGGGCTCGCAAAGTGCTTCGGCTTCGTCCTCGGATGTTTCGTCGTCCGAATCTTCGGTTTCTTCCGCCACTTCCTCTACCCCTACGGGCGGCTTGGTGGTTTCTTCGGGCGGAGACAACGGTGTATCCTCTTACAGCAACAATGCCAAAGACCAGCAAATGCTGGAAGAAGCCCCCGTGGTAAACGGCATGGGCGATATGATTAAAAATGTTACGCAGGGCAAGGTGCCCAGCGGCAGCATTACGCTGGATGGTGCATGGTCTTTAATCAACCTTACACTGGCTGTAGCGGCACTGTTAATATGCGCCGTAATTGGCGGCTTTTACATTGCCACCCTGCTGCGCCGCAAAAAAGAGTATTACGAAGAACATCCCCTTGTGGATGACGACCAACAACAAACAAAACAGCGCAGTGGGCTGCTTAGGCTGCTGGCTGTAGTGGCAGGGCTGCTTTTGCCGCTGCTGTTTATCTTGTTAGAAAATTTAGGCCTGCCCATGGTGTTTATAAACAGGTATACCATGTGGTTTGTAATTGTATTTTTGCTGCATTTGGGTTTGGCGGGGGTCTTTATGTTTTATAACAAAAGACAGCAGCCAGAAGAAGAACTATTGCCCGAGTAGCCTATAATTTGGCTGTGCAAGTATGGGGCAAATAAGCAGTAAATTACCGGCCCCACCCCACAATAAAACTGTATAAAAACAATAGCCTGCCGCTTTGGCAGGCTGTTGTTTTTTTGTAATATTTTAAATGCACAAATAATCAATGTTTATTCGTGTTTTATATAGCGGGCAAACCATGTATACTGCTTGCGTAAACAACCAAAGGAGAACAGGGATGAAAAAAATACTGTGCGCCATGTTGACTGTTTTGCTGCTGTTTGCAGTGGGATGCAAACAGCCAGACCAGCCCAAGCAGCCGGAAGAAAGTGATGTGCAAAGCAAGCCCAACGCAACGGCAATCTCTCAAAAGCAGGGCAAATGTGTAAGCTATACCTATAGCTTTGGTTCTTATTTTGGAGAATACAGCAACTATAGTTTGTACACCGCCAAGGATGGGAAAGTATATGTAACGGCCTACAGCACACAGTTTGAAGAGATGGAGCCGGTTGAGGTACCCGCCGAAATACTAAGTGGGCTGGATGATGTAATAGAACAAAACGGTGTGCTGAAATGGGACGGATTTGATAAAAGCGATAATAACGTAATGGATGGCTACGGTTTTAGCTTGGAGGTTGGCTACGAAAACGGAACCAGCCTAAAGGCCAGCGGTTATATGAAGGAGCCTAAAAATTACCAAGCAGGGCATGATGCCATGGTAGAGTATTTAGAGAGCATTCCCAAATTGGTGCCGCTGGCCCTCGTTGATTACGATATGCCTTTACGCTCGGTTTCGCTTACTACAAGTTCAGGAGAAATATTTTCGTACCGGTTTGGCAGCGGAGAGGGCAAATATAAAGAGTACGGTACTTTTAGCTATGTAGGAGACTATGTGTCTGAAGTAATACCCGAGCAGGAGCTGGACCCCGCTTTGCTGATGAATTGGCAAGTAGCCATGCTAAACCTGTATAACAAAGGTCTGCAAAAAGGCGCTGCCCCGCAGGAAAGCAAAAGACCCTTTGTAGAACTGTATTATGGCAGCGGCAACTTTTTATTAAAGGGCACCTTGGGCAATATTGCACAGGCCTGCCCCCGAGAGTATGATGTGGCATTGCAGGCAGGCTTTGCGCTGCTTGGTTTGCAGCCCCAAAACGGAACAGCCGAAAAGGGCGCGCGAGACTACTACTATAGCAGCTATATTTTGTATAACCGGGATAGCTATGGAGAGATACTGCTGGATTTTGAAGCCTTTACCATTACCGTAAACGGAAAAGTGTATAAACAACAGGCGGATGACATGCTAATTTTGTATAACCAGGTTGCAGGCAAAAGCAGTACGCTTACCTGGCTGATGCACACATATGACGAGGGGCTTTTTTACGGGCTGCTAGGCGAAACCGAATACCCCGGGGCGCTTATGCAGGCAGGGTTTAACTTCGAGGGTAAAACGCCGCAGCAGGTGTACGGCGGGGTGGATAAACAGCAGTATGCATGGCTAATGGGCCGCATACCCCGCACAAACAATATATTGGCCCTGTATGGGGCAGAAACTGCCGACAGAACCGCCTTTACAGTAGAAAAACTGGATGAATACGCCGGGTATGCATTAAAGTTGTGCGGCCTGTAAATACGATAAGCGAAACCAACAGAGACCGAGGAGAATAGCCGACAGGGCTCTGCCCCGCTGGCAAACTGACAAACATGCAGCCCCGGCACCGCATTATTACGGTGCGTTGGGGCTGTTTGTTTTTTGTGCCAAAATATAACGCTGTAAAACAAAATAAAAAGCGGCAGTGCAAATGGGGCAAAACCAATGGCTTGCGAAATAAAAATAAACGATATTATAAAAGATTATTCAAAAAATAGTTTCTATTGAAAACGCTTTTGCGGCAGGATATAATATAAAACGATATGCTTTTAAAAGATGATTAGCATATAAAAAATAATATATACAAAGGGAGAACGAAAATGTTGGGGATGGAGAAAATGGCAGACCAGTACACTGCGGCGGTGGACTATGCAAAAAGCCAGTTGCCTGCAGGGGAAGAGTTTAAGGGGATGATGTTTGGCGTGCAGGACCCCGGCGCTGTACTAAGCCTGTTGCAGCAGTATGTGTTTGGCTGGCTGGTAAACATGCTTATTAAAACCCGCGCATGTACTTAATTGTATTTTCGGATAAAAGCGTGGTTTTGGTAGGGCTTAAACAAACCACCATTAGCGTAGATTATACCCCCGAGTTTCATATGGTAAAAACCTTGAAAGAAATCAGCTTTAAAAAGGGCTTTGGCAAATATGTTGCCAAAACACAAAACGCAGAGGGCAAGGATGTTAGGGTACAAATTGATGCCCACGGCGAAAACAAACAGCATCTGGAGCATTTGGCTTCAGTTTGTGCCGAAGCATGACCTCTGCACAATTGTATTGGCTTAGCTTTAGCTGCATTGCTGTTTTTAAGTGGTGTGCAGGGCGGGTTAAGCTGTATAAGCACTATTTAAGTTTGCCTGCCGGTGCCATTTGCGCAGCAAATTGCCGCGCCCTAAAAACAATGCTGGGCTATTTTGCGGGCAAACAAATATAATACCAATTAACTGGGGAAAGCCCGCCGCTTATATATATACAGGCGGCGGGCTTTGGTATGTACGTAGCATGCTCGTTTTGCCTTGCAGTGGGCAGAACAAAGAGCAAAACAAAGAGCAGAGCGAAAGGCAAAGCAAAGAATGCCGGCTGCCCTATTTTGTTTTGCGTATTAATAAGATAAAGCAGAGCGAGGCAAGTATAAAGTATAGGGTGCAAATAACAATAAACGGCAAAACGGCGGGGTAGGCAAACCATAAAAGGCTAAAGGCTGCGTTAACCAGCACAAACAAGGGGATGGGTAGCAGCAGCCATGCGGTTATGCCATAAAAGCGGCGGCGCAGGGGGCGGGCGGCCTCTTTGGGCAGTACCGACAAAGCAATTAACTCGTAACTGGCGCAGGCGCACACCTGTATGCAAAAGCCAATGGCCACGGGTATAATGGTTTGCCAGTTGTACCAGCCGGCCCATGCGGTTACAAGCCCCACAATAAGCATAAACAGTACAATAATAAAAGCTTCTTTGGGTTTTTGTCCAGCAGTAGCAGGTGCCAAAGCGGCGGGTTCTTCCATATCATCATTTAAAAGATAATCGGCGGTAACGCCAAAGGCGGCACACAGCAGGGGCAGTTTATCTACCTCCGGTAAAGATTCCCCTACCTCCCATTTAGACACCGCCTGCCGGGATACCCCCAGTGCGTCTGCCAATTGCTCTTGAGAGAGGTTTTGCCGCCTGCGCAGCATATAAATTTTTTCGGCCAATTTCATGTAAGTGGCCTCCTTTCTGTGCTGCTATAGTACCCCTAAACCCGGTTGCGGTGCTATATATAAGGGCTTGAAGATGCGCAACCA
>JBKEAM010000011.1:0-3774 GCA_047972265.1 Oscillospiraceae bacterium
TTCATTTTCAGGCCGTACTTTTCTTGCGCAGAAAAGTACCAAAAGGCGCTGGGAACCTTGCGATGGTTCCCAGACCCTCCGCCCGCAGGTATGATGCGTCCGCGCCAATTTGCAAAACAGTACTTAATGACATTCGCAAATTGTATGCGCTCCCGCGATTTGAAATAAGGGCGGTAAGATTTTAACCCTTTCTGTTTACTGAGGTTTATTAAGTTTGCGACTCTCTTTTATTTCAAATATAGCTTTGATTGGTTATGTTGATTTTATTCAAAATGCGGAGCCGTTACAAAATGTGTATGTCAATAAGAATTGTTGAACATTTTGTAGGCGTAGCAACCCTATGCGGTTGGGGGTCTGGGGGTCTCCGCAATAACCCCCAGGACTTCTTTGTATACTTTCTTAGTCATAAGAAAGTATATTGAAATTCTACATCTTTTGCTATTTTCGATTAGAATTGCAAAAGTGCCATAGATTTGAAAAGTAGTACATTAAGATTCTACATCTTTACTTTTAAAGAAGAATATCGAATATATTCATCCCAACAGCGAAAGGAGCCTGCCCATGCCCGGTGAAAAGTTTGACCTGCAAACTGTGGTAAAAGAACAAATTATGCAATTGATTGCAGGGATGAACCTTGCTAAAAATAACCGCCTAATGTCTGAAAATCAACTTGCAAATAAATTGCAGGTAAGCCGCAGTACCATACGCACCGTGCTGGCCACGCTGGAGGATGAGGGTAAACTGTTTCGGCGGCATGGCAGCGGCACCTACGTAAACGCCCGTGCTTTTGGCGTAAATACCACCTTGTACCCCCAAATGTACTATACAGATTTAATACGCCAAAGCGGGTATACACCCGATATTCAACTGGTGGATTTTTGCGTGCGTGCCGCCGGTGCCGATGGAGAAGCACTGAACATTTCGCCCAAAAGCAAAGTGGCAGAAGTGCGCAAAACCTATACGGCAAGCGGGCGTATGTGCATTTTTTGTATAGACCTGATAAGCTGCGACAGGCTAACCAGCGAGCAGGTAAAACAAATGCAAACCCAAAGCATCTCTATATTCGCATTTTTAGAGCAATACACCGATATACAAATTGTGTGGGACGTGGTACGGCTAGAAGCAGTAGATAGCCACAGTGTGGCGCATCTGCTGCCCTGCCTGCCCAAAGGAACCCCCGCCCACAAGCCATTTTTAATGGTAGAAAATTTACATTACAACACCAAAGACCAGCCTATTTTATTGTCTAAATCGTATGTAGATACCGATATCATCCAGTACCATTTGGTGCGGGGCAACTTTGGGCGAGAAGGGCAAGCAGGCCAATAGCCTAAAGCCGCCATACTGCCGCAGGCGGCAAACAAACTTGGGAAGGGCATTATATTTACCCGACTTATACATAACTAAAAGAGAACACCTTTGGGTGTTCTCTTTTTTTGGTTGCGCAAATAAAAAGATTGACATAATATATCAGTCTGATATATTATGTGCATAGCAAATAAAAGCAAAGCCAAAAGGGAGATATCTACAATGCAAAAGGTAAGAAAGTGCATGCTCATTGTTTCTATGCTGTTGTTTCCGGTAACCATCTATTATTTTTCGCCTGCATTAATTATTACCGCCGGGCTAGAGGGGATAATCAGCGGCAGCTTTATTGTGTTTGGGCTCATGCTGGTGGGCTCTATATTTTTTGGGCGGCTGTTTTGCGCCTATCTTTGCCCCGGCGGCGGCATGCAAGAGTGCATGTTTGCGGTAAACAGCAAAAACACAAAAACCGATTGGAAATACAAAATCAAATATGTTATTTGGGGCATTTGGGTTATAATTGTAGCAGCCTGCTATATATGGGGTAGGGGTGTGCATCAAATAAACTTTTTTTATCAAACACAGTACGGCGTTTCGGTAACAGATCCGGGTGCGTACATTGTATATTACGGCATTGTTTTGCTTATAGCCCTGCCCGCGTTGCTGGGCGGCAAGCGGGCATTTTGCCACTATTTTTGCTGGATGGCCCCCTTTATGATAGTGGGCACAAAAATAAGGCAGGTGCTGCACCTGCCGGGGGTACATATTGCGGTAAACAACAACCACTGCATCTCGTGCAAAAAATGCAACCAATCCTGCCCCATGTCTATAGATGTTGAGGCCGAGGTAAAGCAGGGCAAAATAAGCAGCCCAGAGTGTATATAGTGTGCCGCCTGCGTGCAAAGCTGCCCCCAAAAAATACTAAAACGTAAAATGTAGCAGGGCCTTTTTTGCCGCTTTTGTAGCCGCGAGCCGGTGTATGTGGTATTGTTTACAGTAAGCCATAGGTATGGCGGCTTACAAACAATGCTAAACCAAAACCGATTTTACAGGATAAATGATAAAGCGCAAAAGCGAAAGAATATGGCAAAAGTGGATGGTGGCTGCAAATGGCAAACGAAAAAAAGTTAGACTGCGTTATACTGGGCCTGCTTAATGATGAGGACCTTACCGGCTACGAGATTAAGCACCGGATGGATACCACCCTAAAAATGTTTTGGGGCGCAAGCTATGGCAGTATTTACCCCACCCTAAAAATGCTGGAAGAAAACCGCCTTGCCGCCAAAACCGAAGTACAAGAAAACGGGCGCAAAAAAAACATATACTCCATTACGGCAAAGGGACGCCAGCATTTAAAACAGTGGCTGCATCTGCCGGTAGAAAAAGACGAGTTGCGGTACGAAACTATGCTAAAGCTATTTTTTGGAGATAGCGTGGGCGAAGAAATAACCCTACAGCATATACAGGCGTTTGAAGAAAAAACAAACAAAGAGCTGAACTTTCTTTTATCCAATGCCGATATTTTAGAAAGAATTGCAGAAGAAGACAGCGCGCATTTTTATTATTTGCAAACGGCACGGTTTGGTATTAAGGTGTTTACCGCTTATTTAGAGTGGTGCAAAGAGGCAAAGCAGGCTTTGCAGGAGAGGCAAAATGGGTAATTTTGGATTTTCGTACGTGGGGTTAGTATTTTTGCTAATGCTTTTTATCCCCAATACCATATGGACAAAGCACAAACCGCAGGGCTATACCTCCGAGGGAGAAAATAAGGTTTTGCAGTTGTTCGAAAAAATTGGCCAAGTGGGTGTTACCTGTACGGCGCTTGTGTTTTCCAACTTCAATTTACAAAAATGGTCTTGGTGGAGCCTATGGCTGGTGGCGGCCTTTGCCGCCATGCTACTGTACGAGGGCTGGTGGCTTCGCTATTTTAAAAGCAGCAAAACCCTGCAAGATTTTTACTCCGGCTTTTTTGGGGTACCCTTGGCGGGGGCAACGCTGCCGGTGGTTGCCTTTTTGCTGTTAAGCATTTATGGCAGGGTAATTTGGCTAACCATATTTGTGGTGCTGCTGGGCATAGGGCATATTGGCATCCATATGCAGCATGCAAGGCAGATTAAAAATGCCCCGCCGGATGAGGGGCACCAGTAAAAAGATGAGTGATAACAAGGGCGTGGGTTTTGCCCCTGCCCTAAAACAAACAAATAAAAACAGCCCGGTCTGTAACAAGGCGGGGCTGTTTTGCGTTATATGGGTGTAGCAGTAGTGTGCTAGACTGTATGGTGTTTTGCAAAGAGATATTAAAAGGGCGGATTAAACACGAATTGATGTTGGTTTTGTTTTTTTATAGAAAGGGGATAGATAGAATGCAGTGGGTAAAGTAATGAATTTTACAATAGATAGGTACCTAAATAGTTGACAAGTGAAAAACAGATGCTACAATATATACATAGGCACCTAACTAATTAACGC
>JBKEAM010000032.1:0-19637 GCA_047972265.1 Oscillospiraceae bacterium
AATGTACTCATTGTGTTATAAACATAGTGGGTTATTTTGTTAAAAAGTAATCTTTGCTTTTTAATTTTTAATGCTATTTATTACCAAAGAAAGGGATGAATCATGATGTCCTTACCCCCAAAAACATGTTCTAATTGTGGCACACCTTTGCAAGAGGGGGCAGGCTTTTGCTCTAATTGCGGCACAAAAACACCTGCCGAACCGGCCACCCCCGCTACCCCAACCAACTACACACAACCTGTAGCTCCTGCACCACAGCAGCCGCAGCCAAGCCAGCCCCAAGCCCCGGCTTATAGTGCTCCGGCACAGCCGGCTCCTGTACAGCAAACCCCGGCAGCCCCTGCTCCTTATGGCAGCCCGGCACCTACAGCACCCGCATCCGGCGGCTACGCCCCTGCTCCCTCCTATTCTGGTGGGTACGCTCCCGCTGCACCTGCTTACTCTGCACCGCAGGCCAATACACCCGGTACACCGCCTGCTTCCGGCGGCGGTTATGGCGCTCCGCCATTGCCCGGTTATTCTTCTACCGGCAGCACCCCTCCTGGCTCCTTCACACCCGGCCAGCCCGGCGCACCTGTTCCCCCTAAAAAGAAGGTAAACCCTGTTGTTATTATTTTAATCGTAGTTGCTGCTCTTTCTTTAATTGGCGTAGGTTTGTATTTTGGTTTAAACAAACTAAACGAATCTACCGTTCAAGACAATTACGACCAGCTGGTAAGCGATATTACCAGTGCAACCTCTCCCGGGGATGTAGCCGATTATGAATCGAAGCTGGCCGCCTTTGCCGAAGAGCATCCTGATATTGTTGAAGAAGACCCGCAAACGCTTATGGATATAAGTGTAGAGTACGAGGATGCAAGCGATGACGAAAGCCGCTATATCGACATGATTTCTGAGCTTGAGGCGCTAAAATCTTCCGATAACAGCAATATTTCTCGCTGTGCCCGAAAGTTGATGACATCCGTTACCGAAGATTACGAAGTATTTGTGCTTGGTTCCGGCTCAGGCGGCGGCGATGACAGCAGCGTTAGCACCAGCGGCAACATTAATAACAATACCTTGTCGTTAGACATCTTTGAGGATGTTGAACTGGTTGAACTTACCACCGGCGAAGATGGCGTTGGTATCTCGGCCAAAAACAACACCAGCAAAACTGTTGACTACTTCGAAGTTTTGGTACTTTACTACAACGCTTCCGGCAACCCCACTGTTGGCCCCGAAAACATCAACTGGGATATTCTTGAAGTTTCTGGCGACGATGTTTACATTGCTCCCGGCGGAACATGGACTTCTGACGAGTTTGGCTACTGGAAAGTAACCAACGGCACAGATGCCGCCTTCGCCTATGCCTTTGCTTACTATATCGAATACACCGATGGCACCACCGAGGGTGCAAGCTACTACGATGTAGACGACCCCACATTCGAATCTTTTGTAGACAGCATCAAGCAGTATACCGATTTACTGGCACTTATGGACGTTTAATCTCTACACTTTGTTATTTCAAAAACCGGGATTTCCTATAAAAGGGCTCCCGGTTTTTTTATTGTGTCAAACCTGTTTAAATCGCATTTAACACTTCCCTGTGCTGCTTTTAACCATAATAATTTCATATCCATTTATTTGCGCCATATCACCAAAGAGAATTATTGCTATTTCTTCTTGACAGGTTTAAAGCAACCAGAGTATACTAAAGCCGGACATAAAAACAGGGGTGCTAAGGCTGAGATTCGCCATGTATATGGCGAGAACCCTTTACCTGATCCGGGTAATACCGGCGTAGGAAGTTTAAATGCATCATGCAAAAAAGCTTTCGCCCGTGGTTTTTATACCACGGGCTTTTTTGTTTATTTGCACGCCAAAGCTGTTTTTTATGTTACACCATCTTTACAAGGAGTGTTTTCATGAAAGATCCAAAAAATCCAAGCAAAATTGGCAAATTAACCGAGGGCGGCATCATGGTTGCCCTGGCATTTGCCCTATCGCTCATTCCCCACTTCGAGCTTCCCTTTGGCGGCAGCATTTCGTGGTTTGCCACACTGCCCATATTGGTAATGAGCCTACGCCACAACTGGCGCTGGGGCCTTGGCACTGCGGCTGTTTACAGCTTGGCGCAAATGTTGCAGGGCATGGGCAGCATCACCCTGCTAAAAACCATTCCCGCTATGATACTGTGTGCCTTTTTAGATTATATTTTTGCTTACCTTTGCCTTGGCTTTTGCGGCCCCATTGCCCGCCGCTTTAAAAACGCAACGGTTGGCATTGCGGCCGGCATACTTGCCACAGGGGCCATGCGCCTTGTATTCAGCATTCTTTCGGGCGTTATTTTGTGGAGCGAGTACGCGGGCGATACCCCCGTATGGCAATATTCGGTTACTTACAACGCCAGCTGGTGCATACCCGATGTATTGATTGTATTAATTGCGGCGCTTATCCTTAGCCGCGTACCCCAAATGCACCTCACAGACACACACCAAAACGGTGCCGCTGCGCAGTAACAGAGTGTAAAGGCAGATACCACTTTACTTTGTAAAACGACATATTTTATTTTTTGCCTGTTGTGCTATAATAATAAGCAGACAACGCTTAGCATCTATAACCCGCATAAAATATGTACCAGTTTTAACAAAGGAGCATCAATTCGGGCATGACACATACATGAAAAAACAAGGGCGTTTGCTCTTTGCAAACCAAAGTAGTTATCGAAGATAATATCATTCAATCGGTAGAAGTAGAAGATGGATGCGAGGGCAACCTACAGGGTGTGTGCGCGCTTTTACAGGGTCGTACCCCGGCCGAAGCCGTCTCGCTTTTGCGGGGCATACGCTGCGGCGGCCGCCCCACCTCCTGCCCAGACCAAATTGCCCTTTGTATAGAAGAAGCCCTGCAACAATAACCACAAACGGTAAAGCGCCATCCCCTATGGGATGGCGCTTTTTATCTCTTTGCTTTTTGTCTACATTTGCATAAAACCCACATTGCATATTTAGGGCATATTTTGCAACAATCATTTTGCCTTTTTACTGCTCACTGGGTTTTTTAGCGCCTACCTTTATTTGCAAGTAATCGGTAATCAGCTCTACACACCGCTCGCGCCCAATATCATCCGAGTTCAGGCACAAATCGTAATATTGGGCATTGCGCCAATCGTGCCCGGTAAAATACCGGTAGTAGGCCGCCCGTTTTTTGTCTGTGGTGGTTATCATCTTTTCTATCTTTGCATCCGGCAGGGGCGTATAAGAAGAAACACTTTTTATACATGCCTCTATTGGCGCGTGAATATACACACGCAGCACATTTTTATAGTCTTTTAACACATAGTTTGCGCAGCGCCCTAAAATAACACAAGATTCTTCCGCCGCAAGCTCCTTAATTACCTTTGCTTGGTAGTTATACAAGTTTTCGTCCGATAAAAAATCTTCATCATCTGGCGGAAATACCTCGCCCGAATAAAACTTTTTTGAAATACGCAGCAAGGCATTCCCCTTTAGCTTTTCGTCCAGTTGGCCAAACAGTGCTTCGTTTATTCCCGATTGGTCAGATGCAATGCGCAGCAGTTTTCTATCATAAAAGTTTACATCCAGCTTTTGCGCAAGCTGCTGTGCAATGGTTTTGCCGCCGCTTCCAAACCCGCGCGCAATTGTAATTACAAAATTCTCCACTGGCTATTCTCCTTTCGGGTAGCAGGTATTATGCGCCAAGGTAAGCTTTGCGCACCTTATCGTCCTGCATCAGCTCTTTTGCATTCCCTTCCATTACCACTGCGCCGGTTTCCAGCACATAGGCGCGGTCTGCAATCGAAAGTGCCATTTTTGCATTTTGCTCTACCAACAATACAGTTATGCCGCTTTCGTGCATTTCTTGTATAATTTTAAACACTTCTGCCACCAATAGGGGCGATAATCCCATAGAGGGCTCGTCCAACAGCACCATTTTGGGGCTGCACATCAGCGCACGGCCTATGGCCAGCATCTGCTGTTCTCCGCCAGATAAGGTACCTGCCATTTGGCGGTGCCTTTCTTTTAAGCGTGGAAAACGCGCATATACATTTTCTATGCCTTCTTGTATTGCTGCTTTGTTTTTAATGGTAATGGCACCCATCTTTAAATTCTCATATACCGTCATACGGCTAAACACATGCCGTCCTTCGGGCACATGCGCCATACCAAGAGTTATTATTTTGCTGGGTTCTGTTTTTCTTAAATTAATGCCGTTGTAGGTAATTTTTCCCTTTGTGGCATCCTTTAACCCCGTAATGGTATGCAGGGTGGTGGTTTTGCCCGCGCCGTTGGCGCCAATAAGGGATACAATCTCCCCGTCGTTTACGGTAAAGCTTACGCCTTTTATGGCGTGTATGCCCCCGTAAGAAACATTTAGGTTTTTAACTGTAAGCATGCACTGCCTCCCCTTTCAGCTGCCAAGATAGGCGGCAATTACTTTTGGATTTTTGGATATTTCTTCGGGCAGGCCAGCGGCAATGGTTTCGCCGTAATCTATTACAATAATTCTCTCGCAAATTTTCATTACAAGGCTCATATCATGCTCAATCAATAAAATACAAACATTAAACTGCCTGCGTATCAGGCTTATACACTCCAGCAGTTCGGCTGTTTCGGTGGGGTTCATCCCTGCTGCCGGTTCGTCCAAAAGCAGCACTTTCATATCGGTGGCAAGGGCACGCGCTATTTCCAGCTTGCGCTGCTGCCCATAAGGCAGGTTGGTGGCAATAGCCCCCGCTTTATCCTCTAGGTTAAACAGCTTTAGCAGTTCCATGCCCCGCTCTTCCAATGGCTTTTCTTCTTTCCAATAGGTGCCCGCATGAAAAAAGGACTGCAAAAGTGAATACCTGATGTCTTTTGTAAAGGCAACCTTTACATTATCCAGCACCGTCATATTTTTAAAAAGACGAATGTTTTGAAAAGTACGTGCAACCCCTGCCCGCACCACCTGATGCGTTTTTTTACCATTGATACAGGTATCTTCCAGAAAAATAGACCCCTCTGTTGGGGCATATACCCCCGTAAGCAGGTTAAATACTGTGGTTTTGCCCGCGCCGTTGGGGCCAATCAGGCCAACAAGCTCCCCCTCGCGCAGGTTTAGGTTAAAGCCGCTTACCGCTTTAAGGCCGCCAAACGTAATTCCAAGGTTCTTTGTTTCTAACACTGTTTTGGTTTCCATTAGGCGTTCACCTCCACTTCTGTATCTTCGTCTTCATCCTCGTCATAATCCTTTTTGGTAAACCAGCCCTTAACACGCATCGGAAATTGCTTTGCGTTCTCCAGCATATCTCCAAAAACCCTTTTGGTATTTCGCGGCAAGTTTGCCAAGTTTTGCGGCAAGTTTTTAAGTGCACGCAGTAAAGAAAACTCGTACTTGCCGCACAACCCTATGGGTCTAAAAATCATCATAAGTACCAGCACTATAGAGTAAATCAGCATGCGGTATTCTGCAAAAGCACGCAGGGCTTCGGGCAAAACCGTAAGTGCTACCGCCGCAATTACAGACCCTGTAAGCGAGCCCATACCACCCATAACCACCATAATTACATACTCGGTCGATTTTAAAAACGTAAAATCTCCGGGCTGTATGGTGCCGGTACCACGGTGTGCAAACAAAGCGCCCGCCACGCCCGCAAAAAAGGCCGCTACCGTAAACGCAAGTACCTTATAGTAGGTATTGTTAAGACCCGATGCCTCGCTTGCAATGTCGTCCTCTCTAATAGCCATAATGGCACGCCCGTATTTTCCGCGCACAAAGCACACCAGCGCCGCCACACAAACCACCATTACAAAAAACACCACATACAAGGTATCTAAGCTTTTAATGCCAATTAAGGCTTGGCCTGCCTGCCCTTCGGCAAGGCCTTTACCGCCCGCAAACTTTAAGTTTTGAATAACCACCCGGATAATCTCTCCAAAACCCAGCGTAATAATGGCAAGGTAATCGCCCCGCAGGCGCAGGGCGGGTATTCCTACCATTGCGCCTAGTAACGCCGCCATAACAGAGCCAGAAAGAATGCCAATCATCAGCAACAAAAAGTTTTCCATACCGCTGCCGCCGGCCAAAAATACCCGCACCGGCTACGGCTTTGGTAACAAGTGCCGAGGTATATGCGCCAACGGCCATAAACCCTGCATGACCCAGCGCAATCTGCCCCAAAAACCCTGTGGCAATGTTTAAGCTGGCTACCATAATAATGGTGTAAAAACACTGGATCATAATACCTTGCACATAGCTGTCTATATTGCCTGTACTTTTAAGCAGAACTAATAAGCCAAACAATACTGCAACAGCAATAAGGTTTGCCAACATACCCTGCTTTTTTTCTTTAGGAATGCCCATGTTTTTCACCTACACTTTCTCGCCAACATTTTTGCCCAAAATACCCGCTGGTTTTACCAGCAATACCACAATTAAAATGGCAAACACAATTGCATCCGAAAAGGCCGAGGTTATAATACCGCCCGTTAAACTGCCAATATATGCCTTAGAAAGGCTTTCTACCAAACCTATTACAATGCCACCCAGCATGGCCCCCGGCACAATGCCAATACCGCCCAATACAGCTGCCACAAAAGCCTTAAGCCCCAGCATAGAGCCCATGGTTGTGGTTACCTGGTTGTACTGCGCGCTGTACATTAACGAGGCAATGGCTGCCAGCCCCGCGCCTATTGCAAAGGTAATGGCAATGGTACGGTTTACATTAATGCCCATCAGTACGGCGGCACTCTTATCCTCCGACACCGCCCGCATCGATTGGCCCAGTCTTGTTTTTTTAACAAAAAGCTGCAACCCTATCATAACCACTACACCAATGGTAATGGTAAGCAGTGTGTTGCCGTCAAAACCCAATATTTTAGGCAGGGTAAAAATGGTTTTTACCTGTTTTGGGTTTGCGCCAAATATAATTTGGGCAAGGTTTTCTAAAAAAGGCTCATGGCTATAGCCGTAATAAGGGCGCTCATATTATTGCCCTTTTTGCGCACAGGGCTATAGGCCAGTTTTTCTACCAGCACGCCCACCAATGCACATACCACTATGGCGGCAAATACAGCTATCCAGGGGGGCATGCCAATGGTAACCATTAGCGGCACTGTATAAGCCAGTGTATAGCCACCCACCATAATAAAGTCTCCATGTGCAAAGTTAATAAGCCTTATTATCCCGTACACCATGGTATAGCCCAGCGCAATCAATGCATACACGCTGCCCGCGCGTAATCCATTAATAAGCTGTGTAATAAACAGCATAAAGCCGTCCATACTTCCACATCTCCTTTATGGTCATTCTATTCTTTTTTGTTGTTTTGCTTACAGCCCCTTATAAAAGATGCCAACTTTTAAAGCAAACCAACATAAAAGCAGGCTGTATTTTACCTATAAATGGCAACACAGAGGCTACAAGGGCACCTCTGTGTTGTTTTGCAATTTACATCATTGCGGGGCTTTTTAAACGGTGGCTCTCCACACTGCTTCGCCGTCTTTAAACTCAATAATGGCAACGGATTTTGCAGGTGTGTTGGTATCATCCAAAGTAAACGAGCCTGTTACACCGCTAAACTCCATGCCGGTCATGGCAGTAATGATGTCTGCCGTTGTGTCAGACCCGGCTTTTTCAATGGCATCTTTCAGCATATATACCGAGTCGTAAGCCAGTGCAGCCAAAGCATTTAGGCTTTCTGCTCCAAATTTCTCGGTGTAAGCAGCTACAAAGTTTTGTACAGCGTCCGACGGGTCATCTGCTGCATAGTGGTTGGTAAAAAAGGTGTTGTTGTACAAAGATTTGTCCTCTACCATGGTAGAGATGGTGCCATCCCAACCGTCAGCGCCAATTAGGTAACCTTCAAAGCCAGCAGCACGAGCCTGCGGTACAATGTAGGGGCCAATAGAGCTGTAGTAGTAAGGGGCAAAAATCAGTTCAGCTCCAGAGGCTGCAAAGTTGGTAAGCTGGGTGTTGTAGTCAGTATCATCTGTGGTAGAAGAGCTCTCTGTTCCTACAATTTCCAAGCCATAGGTTTCGATTGCGGCTTTAAAGGCTTCGTACAATCCGGCCGAGTATGCATCACCAGAGTCATACAAAACGCCTACCTTTTTAACGCCCAGTTCTTCTGCCGCAAATTTTGCCACCATTTCGCCCTGATAAGAATCGCGGAAGCAGGCACGAAATACGGTTGCATACCCTTCGGTTACGGTATCGGCCGTTGCGGTGGGGGTTAACAGTAGCATTTGTTTTTCATCTGCCAGAGTGGCAAGGCCCGAGGTAACCTCCGAAGTAACCGAGCCAATAATGGCGCTTACATCTTCTGCAAGCAATTTGTTAAAGGCGTTGGCACCCTCTGTAGAGTCGCCCTTGTCATCCAAGTAATCAACAACTTCTAAGGGACGGCCATCCAGCACGCCACCTGCCGCGTTAATTTCTTCAATGGCAAGTTTAATCCCGTTGGTAACCGCTTCTCCATAGGCGGCAAGGTTGCCTGTGTTGGGAGAGATTACCCCAATTTTAACTGCTTCGCCCGAGGCTCCAGTGGAAGCCGGTGTGCTGGCAACGCTTGAGCTACCGGCCGCTGCCGAGCTGGAAGCCTGGCCACATGCAACCAAAGAGAATAACATACATCCTACTACAAGTGCGCTAAGGACTTTCTTCATGTATACTCCTCCTAAAATTATGCCGCCCGTAAAAACGCCAGTACGGGCAGACGTTTGGCAAACAAAAATGGCGCGCTGAACTTAAAAAAGTTCGGCGCGCCATTGCGTTAACCTTGCTGAAAAGCATAAAAAACTGTTCAGCATTTGTCAATGTATATATTGCTGTTTTTAACGTAAATGTTAGTCTATTTTTTAGTTATTATGCCTTGTTTTGTTTCTCATTCAAAAACACTAGTTCTTTGTAGGAAAACTTTCGCCTTTTGGCACGTTCTTTTTCTTGCAGATGTGTTCCGCTTGAATTTTTTAATTGTAGGTTAAAAATTGCATATAAATATATTCCAGCATATCCGAAAGGGTGGCAAAGCCTGCAATTTTAGACGAAATAAACAGGGCTAAAAACACAATTACCACCACAAGCAGTATCCAAAACAGTACTTTTAATACTTTCACCTTACTACCTCCTTTGCAAGTAATATACTTCCCATTTTTTTACGTTGTATATATTTTATCAACAAATATTTTTTAAAACAAACATATCTAAAATTAAAACGTTCCAACATCATAAATGCTTGCGTTTTATTTTGCCCATTCTCCATTTATAAAAATAGGCACCTCTTTTTTGTCTATGGTTATCCCCACAATATCCATATCCGGCGTACCTATCATAATATCCTCGTGCACTATACTGTCATTTACGCCTTTCTGCATCAGCTCAGCGCTGTCCATCTGTTCGCCGCCTTTTACAGTGCCGGGGTATCCTGCGCCAAAAGCCATGTGGCAGGCTGCGTTTTCATCAAATAGGGTATTGTAAAACAGACGCCCTGTTTGGCGTATGGGGCTGCTGGCCGGTACAAGGGCAATCTCGCCAAGTCTTACAGCACCCGCATCTGCTCCAAGCAGTTTGTGCAGTAATTCTTCGCCTTTTTCGGCAGAGCTTTTTACCACCTTGCCATTTTCAAACTCTACCTCTATCCCCTCTATCAGGCCGCCCTGGTAAGAGTAAGGCAGGCTGCTGTGTACACGCCCGTTTGTTTTCATGTAATGGGGCGCGGTAAACACTTCTTCGGTGGGGATGTTGGGTAAAAAGGGTATGCCTCCCATGGAGTATTCTCTGGCACCGCACCATATGTGCTCATCCGCAAGGCCCACACGCAGGTTGGTGCCATTGCTGCTTTTCATCACAATTTCGGTAAGCTGCAGGCTGTTCAGCCACTCTGCATAACTTTGTATTTTTTCTATGTGTTTTTCCCATTCTTCAACCGGGTCGGCGCTGTCCATGCGGCAAACGCTAAATATTGCATCCCACAAGGCCTCCACCGCTTCCGTGCCTTTTTTCTCGGTAAATACTTTTTCTGCCCAGGCCACGCTGGGTATTGCCACAATGGCCCATTGGGTGCCCCCGCCCATCACCATTTCTTTGTAGGGGCGCAGGCGCTTGGCTAAGGCCCGCTCGGCCACTTCTACACGCCTTGTATCTACATTTTTAAAAATTTCAGGATCGCGTGAAGAAATGCTTAATAAAGCCGCACCGCCCTCTGCATTAATGTAATTCATATAGCATTCAAGCTGCCACTCGTAGGTTTTTGCCAAAGCGTTTTCTTCGGCATATAGCACACGCAGGCGGGCCATTTTCTCGTCTGCGTAATGCACCACTACCTCGCGTGCGCCAGCATCATACGCTGCTTTTGCGCACAGCTGTGCAAAATAAGCCGCTTCTACAGGCGCGTTTATAATTAAAGTTTGTCCCTTTTGTATATTGCTGCCTACTCTAACCGCAAAACGCGCATATTCGTTTAAGTGCACTGTATTCATTCTTTTAAAGCCCCTTCCAAAAAAATCCGTTTCTCGTTGTTTTTATCAACCTATATTATACCCCGCATTCACTTTAATATAAAGGAACAACGTAACAAGGTTGGTAAAATTTTGCGCAGATAAAAGTATTGTTTTGTCCCACGCAATTTTATGGTATAATAACGTGAATTATTCCCATCAAAAAAGCAAAGCGCAAAGAGGAGAATTTGGGTGAGCAAGGTTTACCAAAAGGCTATATTTTCTGTGGCACATACCGATATGCGCGTCCCCCCTTTTAACAACCATGGGCGCACCCTGCGCGTTACCGCCGAAAGCAATACCGATGCCTACGCCATAAGCGTTCGCTTTTCCAACCGATATGGAGACAAGCCCCTTTCTGTAGGGGCAGCCAGCCTTGCCCTGTGCAATGTACATGGAGAACTTGTGCCCAACACCCTTATTCCTCTTACCGTAGGCGGCGTACTGGATTTTGTTTTAGAGCCGGGCATGGATTTGGTAAGCGACCGCGTGCGTTTTCCTTTAATGCCGGGCGATACACTGGCCCTTAACATCTACTACCCCACCGACGAAAAGGTAATAAGCGGCAACTGGGTGGGCAGCGGCGCTTTACGCAGCCGGTTTGGAAATTTCAGTGCCGACATTCGCCTGCCAGGGCCAAACCTCGTAAGCCGTTTTGCCCGCACGGTGGCCGCCAGCGATATGACTGTGATGACAACCTCTGTGGCCGAAATTATTGCACACAGCAGCACCCCCGGCTGTGTGGTGGGTTGCTTCGGAGATTCTATAACCCAGCAAAGCAACTGGACTGCCCCATTAAGCAAATTGCTTTACCACACCTACCCCGGCAAAATAAGCGTGTGTAACCTGGGCGTTAGCGGCAACCGTCTTTTGGCCAATTCTCCCCCATCACTTGGCGTTTTAAACGGCATGGCGGGTATCGACCGTTACCAGTGGGATCTGCTGCCCCTGCACGGCCTTACGCATGCCATACTGGAGATAGGCACCAACGATATTGGGATACCCGGCAGCCACGGTGCGCCCGACAGCGATTTAATTACCGCCCAGCAGTATATGCAATCGATGCAAAAAATAGCAGAAGACCTGCACAGCCGCGGGGTAAGGGTATATGTTGCCACCCTGCCGCCCCGCCCCATTGCCCGCCCCTATACCGAAGACCGAGAAGTGCTGCGTAAGCAGATAAACGATTTGCTGCGTACCAGCCACGCCTTTGATGCCATACTGGACTTTGATGCTGTGCTGCGCCGCGAAGACGGAAAGCCCGGCATGCGAGAGGGCTGTGCCCTGCCCGACGGGCTGCATCCCTCCCCTTATGGCGGGCTTTTGATAGCCAAATCTATCAATCTTAGCTTATTTGGAGGCTGCAATACATGAGCCAAACCCATAACAGCCGCCGCTGGCACAGGTTGGACAATACCGCCAACCTGTTTCCGGTTATTACCTCGCGGCGTTTTACCAATGTATTTCGTCTATCGGTCACGCTCGAAAAACCGGTGGCGCCCGACCTGTTGCAGCAAGCGCTCGAAGGTACCCTCCCATTATTTCCATCTTTTCAGGTACGGATGCGCAGAGGGCTTTTTTGGCGCTATTTCGAAACCAACCCGTCTACACCGCTGGTATACGAAGAAGACTCTTACCCCTGCGCTTATATAGACCCCCAGCAAAACAAAAACTTTTTGTTTCGCATCACTTATTTCGAAACGCGCATCAACCTCGAAAGTTTTCATGCCCTTACAGACGGCACCGGCGGCCTGCAATTTTTGCGCGCCATATGCTGCGCTTACCTGCTGCTGGCAGACCCTTCTTCTTTTACGTCAGAAGAGCAAAGCCGCCGCTGGTTTACAGAACATGCCGCAGATACCGAAGACAGCTATGTTGCAAACTATAAGCCCACCAAAAAAGCCAATTTCAGAATTGGCCGTGCTTATAAAATAACAGGCGAGCGTAACTTGCTGGATACCGCAAGCGTTATCCACACCTACATCCCCATTAACCCCCTGCTGGCTCTCTGCCACGAAAAGCAGGTCTCGGTTACGCAGTACCTTACGGCCTGCATCTTTTGGGGGCTGTATACACAGCGGCTTCAAAAAAAGCCTTCCCGCCACCCGGTAAACCTTTTTTTGCCGGTAAACCTGCGCAATCTTTTTCCTTCCACTACCATGCTCAACTTTTTTTCCAACATCTATATTTCCATCGCCTTTGGCAAAACCGAGATTACTTTTGAGGATGTGCTGGCGGAAGTAAAGCAGCAATTTACCACCAAAATAACCAACGAGGCCATGCTGGAAAAAATAAGCTATACAGTGGGCAGCGGCTACAGCCCCTGGATACGCGCCGTACCCCTTCCCATTAAAAACATGGCTCTGCGCATTATATTCGAGTCCAGCGTACATTCCAGTACACTTGGGTTCTCCAACCTTGGCATCGCACAAATGCCCGTCCCTTTTCGCAAACATGTGCGCGGTTTTTCTTTTTTGCTTAGCAGCGCCCCCAGAGAGCCCTTTAAGGCTTCGGCCATCAGCTATGGAGATTTGCTCTGCTTCTCTTTTACCAGCCTGCTGCGCAAGCCGGACCTGCAGTGTGCCATTATACGCCACCTTGCCTCTCAAGGGCTGGATATCGTGGTAGAAACCAACGGAGTAGATTATGAAAGCCTGTAACGCCTGTAAAATACGTGTGCAAAACGCAAGCCAGTTTTGCCCCCTGTGCGGCGAGCCAATGGAAAACGCCCCGCCCACCTCCTACCCGCTGCCGCAAAACCATTATCCCGAGTTTGTGCAAAAAATGCGCCAGTATAACCTTTTGTTTCGGTTGTTTGTCTTTTTATCTCTGTTTGGCGGGGTAATGTCTGTTTTGGTAAACCTGCTTACCTCTCCCGGATTTTTATGGTGCATTATTGTGGTGGCTTCTATTGTTTACTGCTGGCTCACCATCCCCCCAATGCTTAGGCGGGGGCACAACTATGCTTCGCAGGCGGTTTTTCAGGTTATTCTTACAGCTGCATTTTTAATCGTAATCGATTTTTTAACGGGTTACCGCGGCTGGAGTGTAGATTATGTTGTGCCAAGCCTTCTCTCTGTTGGCATTTTGTCTATTGGCTTAATGGCCGTTTTCAACTGCACCCGCTGGGCGCAATATGTGCTGTATCAGGTTATCATGGGCGTATTTGGCTTTTTACCCCTTGTACTGTACCTAACCGGCATTGCCCACAGCCTTTGGATGGTTTTGGTGGCGGCGGGGCTTGCACTGTCTAGCCTGTTGGTTACCATCGTTTTTGGAGACCGCACCATAAAAAGCGAATTTAAAAGCCGCTTCCATCTTTAAAATGCAATAAAACAGCAAAGGAATGTTTGTATGCTGAGAAAAATAGAAAGCACACTGATCTGTCCCATTCCCCGGCGCTACCGGGCCGGCCTGCGTGAAGACCAATACCGCTCCCACTCAAAGTCATATATTATGGTGGGCGTAATGATAATGATATTTGAGGTTTTTGCGTTTCTTTTGGGGTTGTCTAAAACAGAAATGCCCGCAGAGGCACGCGCCACCTACCTAACGCTGTATGTTACACTGTTTTTGGTTACAGCGGTATTTATTTTGCCCTTTGTTATTTTTAAAAAGGCAATCCAGCGGCACCCGTCATTCTTTTTGTTTTACGGGTTAATTTATGTTATTTTCATTTGCCTTTGGGGCAGTTTCTGCTCTGCTTTTTCGCATGCGGTTTCAAGCGATATTTCTGTTTTTATCTATATCGTGCTTGCCACTTCTCTTATAGTTATTATGCAGCCTTGGCAGGCAATGCTTGTATATATACTTAACTATGTTGCTTTTAATGTTTTTCTTGCATCGTTTTTAGGGCCAAATGTTTCGGCGTACGGCAGCCGGGTAAATTCGTTTGTAACCTCTGTACTTGCCTGCTTAATTGCCGCTGTTATGTACCATACACAGGCAAAAAACTACATGAACCGCTGTATTGTTATAAGCCAGAACAATCAAATTCAAAAAATGAACGAACAGCTTAGGCGCATGGTGGTTACAGATGACCTTACCCGCCTGCGCAATCGCCGTTTTTTAGAAGAAGATATGCCCGCCATCTACCAAAATGCCCTGGATAAAGATTACACCGTGGCAATGATGATGCTGGATATAGACCATTTTAAAGAGTATAACGACCGCTACGGACACCCGGCGGGAGACAAATGCCTGCGCCGGATAGCCGTTGTGCTTAAAAGCTATATTCCCCAAAGCGAAAACAGCCTTATCCGTTTTGGCGGCGAAGAATTTTTGGCATTTTTAGAAAATAAATCCCGGTACGAAGTAGAAAACATCGCAAGAACACTGCGGGAAAAAATTATAGATCTAAACATCGAACATCAAGATTCTCTTACCCTGCGCGTTACTTTAAGCATTGGCTACTGCATCTGCTCTGCACAAGATGCCTGCCCTATGGAAGAACTGATACAGTGTGCCGATACAGCTCTTTACCGCGCAAAAGCCAATGGAAGAGACCGGGTCGAATCGGTTACATGGCTTGGCTCCAGTATTACAATGCAGGATTCTGCCTATTTCTCTGATAATGTTTTACAATAACTGCAACCGCCGCCACAGCGGCCACTGCTGTTAAAACAAGCTTTATTGCCAGTTCGTTTCGGGCCCTTACCCTTTTGCGGGTTTGGGCTCTTTTTTTATTTTAATATACCTTTGGGTGCTCGAAAAACTGTTTTCGGCATATACCCCAAAATCCCGGTCCTGCTTTTTAAGGGGCTCTGTATTATATAATTCTCTTGCGTTATTCCCAAATTGCACTGTATTTTGCATCACACGGCCTCCTCTGTTATCGCTGCCTTTACGCTGCGCTGTTTGTTGCCCCTTGGGGCTCCCTTAATAACAGTATGCATCCAGTGCTGTACAATAAAACGGACAGTTCTTTATGCCCTCTCCGCCAGCTAAATGCTAAAACGCGGGTTCTTCTCTTTGCTGCTTTATACTCTCTCGTTTAAAGCTTTTCGCTCCCCTTATCCACACCCCAAAACGCCCGCAGCTCCTGCTGCAATGTGGCTGTGGTAGCCGCCTTCCACCCATTCCAATGTTGCGGAAATATTGCCTGATAACGCCCGCTGGGGTAACGGCTGTCTGCCAGCAAAACCACGCCCTTATCTTTTGGGGTGCGTATTACCCGCCCTGCTGCCTGCAAAACTTTGTTCATCCCCGGGAACTGATAGGCATACTCAAACCCATGCCCGCCATGGTCTTCGTAATACTGGCGCAGGACATCGGTTTCGGGGCCTATCTGGGGCAGGCCTACCCCCACAACGGCGGTGCCAATCAGGCGGTCACCCGCTAAATCTACCCCCTCGGCAAACACACCGCCCAGCACACAAAAGCCAAGCATGCTCTCCTCATTTGCCTCTGCAAAACTTTCTAAAAAATGTTCGCGCAGTGCTTCATCCATACCCGGCGCTTGGCACTGCGTATAAATATCGGGATACTTACTGCAAAATGCCTCATATACCTCATCCATATACCGGTAACTTGGAAAATAAGCAATATAGTTACCCTGCTTTGCGTACACCATTTGCGCCAGTAAATCCGCCAGTGGCTCCAGGCTATCTGGCCTGTCTGCATATTTGGTGCTTATACCGCCCGCCACATACAGGCCTAAGTTTTTACGTGGGAAAGGGCTTTGCAGGCTAAGCAGTTTTGCATCTTCGCCTGCGCCCAGTGTTTCTTTATAGTAGGGCAATGGCTGCAACGTTGCCGAAAACAGCACCGCAGCCCTGCCCATAGCCATGCTTCCATCCAAAAATATCGCCGGGTCAAGGCACATCAGGCGTACCTGCACCTCCCCGCTGGAATGCTTGTTTATAAGCGTGGTGTAGTTATCCGCATATCCCTCTACAATGCGCTGGTAAAACAATACTTCAAAGTAAAGACCCAGCAGATCATTTTCCCACTCGCTTCCCCGGTTGTCCTCCAAAAAGGCCTCGGTTGCGGCGGTAAACTTTTCCAGCGGGCGCGCCAGCGGTTCGGGCGGTTCCATCTGCTGTATCATCATTTCGCCCGCGTCCTCACACCGGTGGCGCAGTTCTATAAAGGCGGCATTTACACCCGCAAGCGCCTTATGCATACGTTGGTAGTGCTTTGGCAGTACCTTTTTTAATTCAAAAAAGTTCTTTTTAAACAAACGGGCAGAGTACATGTCTCTGCCCCTGTCCAGCAGGTTGTGCGCTTCGTCTATCAAAAACAGATGTTCGCCCTTGCTTTCAAAAAAGCGCTGCAGATGTACCACGGGGTCAAACAAATAGTTATAATCGCATATAATGCAGTCGCACCAGTTAGAAAGATCTAAAGACAATTCGTATGGGCACACCTTGTACTGCTCTGCGGCGGCCTCTACTTCGGCACGGCCAAAATGCCCCGGCGTTTGCAACAATGCATATACCGCATCGTTAATTCTATCGTAATGTCCATTGGCGTAGGGGCAGGCCTCGGGCGTGCAATTTCTTTCTTCTAAAAAGCAAACTTTGTCTTTTGCTGTAAGGGTAATGCTAAAAAACCGCAGTTGCTGTTGCTTTTTTAAAAGCACAAGCGCATCTTCGGCCGTGGTACGCGCTATTGTTTTTGCCGTAAGGTAAAAAATACGTTCTCCATGCCCTTCACCCAAAGCCTTCATTGCGGGGAACAACACCGACATGGTTTTTCCAATGCCGGTTGGCGCGCTGCAAAGCATCCGCCCGTTGTCTCTAAAGGTACGGTAAGCGGCTTCGGCCAGCTTTCTTTGTCCCCCCCTGTATTCTTTAAACGGAAAGCCCAGTTGTTTTAAATCCACATCGCGCAGCGTTTTCCATTCGGTTTGCAGTTTTGCCCAGGGCTCGTACCGCAGCAGCAACTGCTGTGTATAATCCTGTAATTCTTCTGCCGTATAGTGGCGTATAAATACACGTACCTCTTGAGTATCTATATGGCAGTAACGCAGTTGTACCGCCATTTGCGTTAAACCGCGCTGCTGGCACAAAATATAGGCATACAGGCACCCCTGCCCCCAGTGGGCGGGGTATTCGTTTTCTTCAATTGCTTCCAGCGGCTCTGCGGTGGTTTTAATTTCGTCTACGGTTAGTATGCCATCCTGCTCCAGCACTCCATCGGCCCGGCCCGTAAGCTGGTACACGAAATCCCCCAAAGGCACCTCGGCCTCCAGGGCTAATTCTGCTGTATAATTTTTACCCGCCTGCTTTTGCAACATACGGTGTAGCTTTGTGCCCTGCACTCCCCGCTGCACGCCGCCACTTTGTCTGGCATCTATGCTGCCGCTGCGCAGCACAAACTCTGCCAGCGCCCGGATGGACAAATGAATTTTGGTAGACAAATTATTTCCCTTTCCCGCAAAACATCCTTTTATAATAGTATACCCTACCCTTTGCCTCAAAACAAAAAATAATGGTATAATACAATCGATTTAAAGGGCCTGTGCCTGCCCCTGCCAGCAGGCATACAAATAACACCGCAGAAAAGAGGAAGCGCAATGATTTTGACCCCGGCGGATTATAAAACCGAGGGCGGCAATATGCCCCCCGAAAGTGTCACATTAAAAAAAACGATTATAGAACCCGATGCATTGTTTGGCTTTTCCAAGGCCTATGCCGAAGCAGGCCTCTCGCCCGATTTTTGCGCCGTGTATGACGAAAACACCTACCTTGCCACTCAAGACCGCCGCCCAAACGCCACCCAAGAGATTGTTTTGCCGCCCCAAAACCTGCATGCCGATGAGCGCGGGATAGAGCTTGTAATGAGCCAATTGCGCCCTACCCAAACCATTGTTGCCGTTGGCTCGGGCACTGTGCACGACATTGCCCGCTACTGCGCCGCACAAATAGGCGCAAAATACGTAAGCGTGCCCACTGCCGCCAGTGTAGACGGCTTTGCTTCGGGCACTTCTTCTATGACATTAAACGGCTTAAAAGTAACCGTACACGCCGTATCACCCTGCTTAATGATTGCCGATACCACCATTATTGCACGCGCCCCCGCCTACCTTGGCACCAGCGGTGTGGGGGATATACTGGGCAAACACATTGCCCTTGCCGACTGGCGCATTAGCCACCTGCTTACAGGCGAACCCTTTTACCCCGGCATAGAAGCCCTTACCCGCAAAGCTGTAGAAGAAGTAAGCGCCTGCATGGACGAATTAAAAACCGGTAGTACCGAAGCCTATGGCAAGCTGATGCGGGCACTGGTATTGTCTGGTGTTGCCATGCAACTGGCTGGCATGTCCCGCCCCGCCGCCGGGGCCGAGCACTATATCTCTCACCTTATGGATATGAACCTGCCCTGGCTTGCCGATATACAGGCACTGCACGGAGAAAAGGTTGGCGTAGGCACCCTGCTGTGTGCAGATCTTTACCGCAGTTGGACGGGTATGCAGCCAGAGGATGTTTTTGCCAAACTGCACCCATATACGGTGCCAGCCGCAGCCGATGTTGAAGACGTATTTGCCCGCGCCGCCGAAATTGTAACAAAAGAGAACGCCGATAACTGCCTTGCCGCAGTATCCCCTGCTCTTTTGCAAAAAAACTGGCCCCAAATTCAATCTATTGTTGCGGCCATTCCACCCTCTGCGCAAATACAAGAAGCCCTGCTTTCTTTGGGGGGCAAAACCACCCTTACAGATTTGGGCGTAGACGAAGCCCTGTTGCCCAAGGTTTTGCATTGGTCGGCCTACGTGCGCAACCGCTTTACCTTTATGCGGGTTTACCAGTTTATGTATGCATAGTTATTCTTGTAAATATTTTTAAATATTCAATTGACAAGCACAGCACCCACAAGGTAATATATTTGTAATTTACTGCATTTTTCACACAACCACTAACAGGAGCCGCAGATGAACAACAGGGTATTTGTTATGGATATGAGCTACCGCATGATGCGTTTTGCAAACGACATCATGTGCTTTTTCATGCCCATGCATACTTCTCCTGCCTTGTTGCAGCAGTGCGGCAGCTTTTTATAAAGCCAGCATAAACACTGTTTGTAAAACCGGCAGGGAACATTCCCCGCCGGTTTTTTTGTATATTTTTGCACCGCTAAACAGCAACCACAGAAAGCAGGTAAACACATGGATTTTGAAACACGATGTATCCACCCCGAAGAAGATTTTTCTCCCTATTG